>CALFHG010000230.1 GCA_937875805.1 uncultured Nitrosopumilaceae archaeon | reverse complement strand
GTTCCAGTTAAACCTTATGTGTAATCACGCCAGGTGTATTTACATTTTTGACAACGATAAAATCTAGTTGTAGGTTCATCAGCACTTCTAGTTTGAAACATCCAACCTACTGCTTCATCATGTCCACATTTTTCACAGTCTATTTTGATAGTTGGATTAGATTCTTCTCCTTCATTTCCTTCAAAAGCAAGCAGTGAGAAATCTGGTTCTTCTTCAGCAGCAATTTTTTTTGCTACTTTTGCTTTTTCTCCTTCAGCATAACCACATTTTGAACATTGAAGACCAGATCCATTATTTTTTAATTTGACCTCACATTTGGGGCAAAACTTCAATCTAGTTTACCTTAATTTGAGAATGAAATAGTTTATTGAATTCTTGAGCCATTTTGATTGCTGATTCAGTTGCTTTTTTAATTTCACCGAGTGGTTTTGAACTAGAATTAACTCTCATCCAACATTCGTTGGTGAGTGGATGCTTTACAATAACACCTGCAAAATCGGTAGTTGATGCTTTTAGCAATTCATGCTGAATTAAGTATAGAATTCCTATATCAGTTTCAGTGATTGAAAGACTGATTTCTTTAGGCTCAGAACTGATTACTTGTGCGTTCATGTATTCAGAAAAAGCACTTATTGCGGATATAAATCATTATGAGAGGTAGCAATGGGAGAAAGCAAGATTTCAGTAATAGAATTAGTAAAATCTAAGGATGAATACTCATCAGACGAAAATATTGAGATAAATGTTCAATTTTTAGTTGAAGGAGACCTTAGAAATGCCTTCAATGAGGCTAATTGGACTAAAGCCTACAACAACAACGATGTTTCATTCAAATTGAAATATGGTGTAAAATTGACAGCTGGTGGATTAAGAAAGAAGGAATTAGGAAAAACTATTGATACTTACAGAAAGGCAGCAATATTTTGGACCAGAAATCCAAAACTAGTCAATCCAATGAAAGATAGACGAATTTGGGTACAAATAGCCAAAAATTTTGAACCATTTATCAGATTATCAGAGGAAGAAGTTAGACAGGAATTATTTGACTTTAATGAGAAATTTGTATTCAAAGCATCAGATTTAGGAAAAGGTAAACACAAGATTGGAGCAGAAGCTTTTGCATCTTGGCAAAAACATGATTTTATAGAAACTGGAAGTGTCAAAAATAGTTCTAGTGAAATTGAAATCATAATTAATTAGGGATATAAGGAACTTTTTTCGGTAATAATTAATGGCAAAATACGATGGTCTGTTAGGACAACCAATACTTGAAGTTGAAGAACCAGATAAAGAAGATGGAATTACATTTATCTTCAAAGACAACAGGTTTATGTTCATAAAAGCAGTTGATGGTAAAATTGAGACCATATCAATTCCAGAATAGGTGATATGAATGGAAAAATTTGACCAAATCAAAATGTTAGAACTTGTTAAAGTAGAAGATCCTGATGCAGACGGTGGATTGACTTTATTTTTTCAAGAAGACAAAACCTTGAAAATTAAAGTTGTAGATGGAAAATTAGTTTCAGAATTTGTTTAAACTAATTTCTCACATGTTTTTCATAAAATCCGATAGCTAGCTCTTGCACTTCAGATTGAATTGAGCCAGGTCTTTCATCTCGAATTTTTTTAATTGCATCTATAGCTGAAAATTTTTTGTATTTTATAAAATAACATGCAAGTATTGTTCCTGCTCTTCCCATTCCAGCTGCACAATGGACCAGTACAGATTGATCATTTTTAATTTGTTCATGTATAAAATCTACTGCTGAATCTATTCTATCCATATCAGGAGATGTCAAATCAGGTGTTGGTACATGAAGATATCCAATATTTTGTATCCAATCATCAGGTAATGATTGCTCAGTCATAGTTACAATTGATTTTATACCTTGATTTAGAAGCCAATCAAATTCATCAGAACTTGTAGGTATACCTGAACCTGCCAATTTTTCTTCAATTAACCAAGAAAAGTTTGTTGGTTTTTTAGTAATTTTTCCATGAACCTTTCTCCAAACATTCCCAGGTTTACTCATGTAAGATTTAGAATTTCTCTGTGTTTTTAGTATTACGAAAAAAGGATGTAATTATGATGCTACTGCACGAACAGGTGAGCCTGTTGTATCTTTTAATTTTAAAGGAAGAATTGTAAAATTAAATTTCATAGACTTTATTTTATTGAGATTTGCTAAATTTTCCACTATCAAAATATTATTTTTTGACAAAATATGATGTACGGTAAATGATTCATCTTTTCCAAGATCTATACTGGGTGAATCAATACCAACCAGATTAATTTTTTTTAATGCAAGATATTTTGCAGATGATGAATCCAATCCAGGATTTTCAGTAAAATAATTTTTCTTTTTTAGATTTTTTTGCCAATTTGTAAAGAAAAAAATTGAAGAATGATTTGGGATTTTACCATTCTTTTTTTCAAATGATGTAATATCTGATTTTGTAATAGGAGTGTTCTTTAGTTTTTTAAGTTTGATCAGAATAGCTTTTCCAATAAGCCTATCAAGTGGAATTTGATGGATTTTTAGACCATTTTTAACAAAATGATATGGTGCATCAAGATGTGTACCTGTATGTGAACTTAGGAATAAAAGTTCAAGATTATACCCATCGTGTTCTATATCAGACCAACCAATGAATTGTGGTGTTGGGGATCCGGGAAAAGATGGAATAGATTCTGATATTGTAAGTGACAAATCTATTGGTTTCACATCATCAGAATGTATTGGGGATTAATCAATTTTGAACAATGAAAGGTTAAATACAGTCTCATGAAAAACTTCCTTGTGACTACAGCATATGTTCTATTAAATTCTGATTTAGGATCAGATGAATCAATCATCAAAGAAGTCAAAGAAATTCTTACAGAAAAAGATGTGAAATTTGAGGTTCAAGGCGTATACGGAGTATACGATATTGTCTTAAAATTAACCTCTGATGATGCTGAAAAATTACGTGCAATCATTACCAACAAAGTTAGAAGAATTAGCAAAGTCCAATCAACACTAACAATGATGGTAATAGAAGAGCAAGAAAACCTATAGTTTCTTTATCACATCAATTACATCAAGTATCTGAGATTCGGTGTTGAAAAAGTGTGGAGATACTCGTACTATTTTTGTATCCATTATTTCCCTTACAGCTAAAATGATATTTTGTTTTTCAAGTTTATCAACAACTTGTTGTGAATCAAATCCTTTGATGTTAAAAGAAACAATACTCGTTCTAACATTTTGATCCTCAGGTCCATATAGAATAATATTTGGAATTTTTAATAATTCTTCTCTAAAAAGATTTGATAGATATTGATTTTTTTTGTGTATGTTATTCATTCCAAATTTTAATAAATAATTTGCAGATGATTCCAATCCAACAATTCCTACATAATTTCTAAATCCAGTTTGAAATTTATCTGGCAATTCTTTGTATGCTAATTTTGAATCATCATAAATAATTGCAGATTCACCACCAATGGTTTTTGGTTCTAATAATTCACTAGAATTTCTTTTACAATAAAATAATCCTGTACCCATAGGACCACAAAGCCATTTAGATCCATTAAATGACATAAAATCACATTTGATTTTGGAGACATCAATTTCTCCAATACATCCTATAGTTTGTGCACTATCAATGAAAAATGGAACTTTGTCTGCAAGAATTTTTCCTATTTCTTCTACAGGCATTATTGCACCTGTGTTATACAGAGCATGACTAAGAGCAACTAGTTTTGTTTTATCATTAACAAGAGATTCTAAATCATCTAACTTGAAAAAACCATTATCATCAATTGGTAAATTTTGTATAGAGATTTTTTCTTGTAATTTAATCCATGGATAAAAATTTGCATGATGTTCGTGTGTCATTCCACGAATTATCATATTAGAATCATCATCAAAAGATAATCCATTTGCTACAAAATTAATTCCATCAGTAGTACTTTGAGTTAAAACAACTTCATCAGGTTGACAAGAAATAATTTTTGCAATGGTTTTTCTTACATTTCGTAGTTTTTCATTAACAAAAGGTTCAGACTCTTTTGAATCAGGACCAATAGAATTGTAAGTGATGAGGAATTCTTTCATCGCCTCAATACTTTGAGTAGGCATTAAAGAAACAGATGCATTGTTTAGATAGATTTTCTTTGAGGTTGGAAAATCATCTGAAATATTTTTTGATACTAAATTCATTATTATATCTGTAAAATACTAGTTTGATGTTGGATAAAAATCCTGAGCAAATTATAGATAATGATTTAACACAAATTCAAATTAAATTTGAACAAAATAATCCAAACATTGTTTTATGTTCAAAACCTTTCCACAAAGTAGAATTTCTTGATAAATTAATCAATTCTACTGAAGATCCAATAATTTTCATTGATATGGATTTACTTTATACTGGTTATGTTCAATCTGGAATGATTCAAAAAAAAGAGAATGTAATAATTTTTTGCCCAAATAAAACAAATTGGAAAGAAAAAATTTCTGAAATTATTTCAAATGTGTCAAAGGAAAGATTTTTGATAATTATAGACTCATTTAATGGATTGTACAATTTGTTTGATGAATTGGAATCTGCAATATTCATTAATTCATGTCTAATGCTACTCTCATCAATTGGGAATCAAACTAAATCATCAGTTGTGATTACTGGAATGGCACGAAGGAAAAAAGATGATAGTTGGGTTCTATCACCAGGAGGAAAACACATCATCAAATCAGAAAAAACTGGCATTTATTTTCTTAAAAAAATAGGAAATAATTTGATTATCAACACATTGAATAAAACAAGTGGAAATTTAGAATGAATGGAAATTATCATAAGATCTTTGTCATAGCGATCAGAAATTGAAACGCCGTTATAAAATATCAAACGCCGTTATAGTCCAATATTTTTAGGCAAATTATATTAAGACCAAATCAAGAATTAATTTTGTTATGCCAGTAGGAATAATTCCAGACATCAGCGAACAAATGTGTATCGGATGCGCACTATGTGTAGAAATCTGTACCACACTTGGACCAGATGTCTTAAGAGTAAAACCAGTTGAAGGCTGGAAAAGAGGCAAAGCATTTGTTTTCTACCCAGAAAGATGTATTTCTGATGGTGCATGCATTGGTGTATGCCCAACAAAAGCAATCTTTTGGATGAGACCAATGGACTTTACAGTTGGACAACCAGTTCCACTCTACAAAAACTCAGTCTTCGTCAAAGGTTGGACTGAATTAATCGATTAGATTAATTCAACAATTTTTAATTTCTTTTTATTATTTTAGATTTTTACAGCGCCTGACGTTTCATCTTTGATTTTAGGTTTTTTCTTTAACCATGCAAATGCAATAATGAACATTACACCTGGAACAAGAATAATGAATAGCATTAATTCGTAATATGTTGTTAGTCTTTGAGCTGGATTTGTATGATAAGTTTCATGAAATGTTTTTTCAGGATTATCATAAACTGCAGTAGTAAAATCAACAGAACGTTGTTCTTTACTCTGAACATCACCACCCACTGTAACACTCGCCTCAGCAAAAATTGAAGGTGAATGAATTCCTTCTATCCGTACTATAATAGATCCAGAATCACTAAAAATAAAATTTCTATAATCTCCGCCAATCTGACTTAGTCCTTCATCTCTAAAAAGTTCTTGTCCATTTTGAAAGATTATAAAATTATATTTCATTTGTGCAAGGTTAGAATTTGTTTGTGGATCATAGAATTGATAAACAAATTGAATTTTTTCATGTGTTTTAATTACTGGAGGGTCCCAGGATAGATTAACCTCTATGTTTCTATCTGGAGTATATTCTAGTAAAGGAAATTCTAATTTTGTACCAGTGGCATCATGTGGATAATCAGGAATTTGTTTTTCAACAATTAAAATTCCTTCCATCCATGGATGAATTGTACAATAATAAGAAAATGTGCCAGAATTTTCAAATTTGTATGACCATGATTCGCCTGGCATGAATCTATCACTATCAAAAATATCATTTGGTTTTCCAAAGTTATCACCCATCCAACCAAATCTTCCAGAACCTTCTCCACTTGTAACAGTATGACCTTCTTTGTCATCATTATACCAAGTAACAGTATCACCTACAGTCACATACATCTGAGGAGGATCATACCATACTTCTGCTGAAGTATTTAGTTCAGGATTGTATGCACCCAATGGAATATCAATGATATATTCTTCAGCATATGCAAAAGATGTAAAAGCTGAAATTACAAAAAGCAAAGATAATAATAAAAATTTCATATCTAAAGGCACAATTTGGTTAATTAAATACTTGAGGTTATTTTCAGTATTGCAAGTAATTATCAATTTAAAGAATTACTACAGGTATAATATAGTTAGAAGAGTTGATATGCATATAAAGAAAAGATAGAACAAAAATGGCGATCTCATTTAATCTCAGTAAAAAATTCGTTTTGCTTGTAATGCTTGTAACTGTAACTGCATTAGGAATTACATCTTACATGAGTTTTGATTATTCTACTGAAATTCTAAAACAAAGAGGAGGAGAGCAATTACTTGGAGAATCTGATATTCGAGGAGAGACTTTGCGATTACTTTTTGAATCAAGAATTGAACAAAATAATATTCTTGCAAACGATCCTATGATTCAGTTATTGGTTTCAAAAATGAATCAAATTCCAGATAATGAATTAAAAAACTTTCAAGATAGTAACCGCAGAGACTTTTTAATTCAAGTTCAAGCATTTCAGGAATTGATTGGATTTTCAATAGGATTTGAAGATACAAAAATAATTGGAAATAATGGAAAAGTTTTCTTTTCTCTTAGTGGTAATACAAATGAAAATTTTATTAAAAATGAATTTTTTCAAAGAGGGTTAAAAGAATCATTTATGGAATTTGAATCAGTAGATAATGGTAAAAAACTTGTTATTGTTTCTCCGATATTTGCAGATGACAGTAAAAAAGGAGATGAATCAATTGGAGTAATCATTTCAAGAATGAGAACATCTGCAATAGATAATATTTTAGATAATAGAAGTGGTTTAGGCGAAACTGGAGAAGTTTACATTGTAAATAATGATTTTTTGATGTTGTCTGAATCTAGATTTTTTGAAAATGCAGTATTTCAGCAGCAAGTAGACACAGTTGCAGTACAGAAATGTTTCAATGAAAATGAAGAATATGTTGGCTTTTATTCTGATTATAGAGAAATTTCAATATATGGATCATCTTATTGTGCACAAGATTTGGGAATTGTCTTACTTGCAGAAATGGATGAAAA
>CALFHG010000229.1 GCA_937875805.1 uncultured Nitrosopumilaceae archaeon | reverse complement strand
ACAAATTTGAGGCTGAAATACTATCAAAAACTAAAGTAAATTCAAAAAACAACATAGAAAAAACTGCAAAAATCATTCAAAAAATGGGAGCAAGAAATGTAGTCATTACTGGAATTGAAGGAAAAAATAACAAAATAGTAGATTTTGTTTTAGAAAAAAATACAAAATATTGGATTTCAGGAGATAAAATTGTCAATACTAACCATGGAAGTGGATGTAATTATTCAGCAGCCATAATATTTGCAATTTCAAGTAACAAAACAATACAGGAATCAGTAAAATTTGCAAAAGAATTTACCTATAATTCGATCAAAAATGCAAAAAAAATAGGAAATGGAATTATGATTACAAATATTCAAAATCAAGATAAAATTAATCTAGAATTATCACGTGCAATTAATGAATTTGTAGGAATAAAAAATATTTATAAAAATATTCCAGAGTGTCAGACAAATTTTGTATACTCTAAACAAAAACCAAAATCAATAAAAGACATTCTGGGAATATCTGGAAGAATAGTAAAGACAGGAAAAGAAGTC
Source organism: uncultured Nitrosopumilaceae archaeon (assembly GCA_937875805.1). Lineage (GTDB taxonomy): Archaea > Thermoproteota > Nitrososphaeria > Nitrososphaerales > Nitrosopumilaceae > Nitrosopumilus. The sequence continues at coordinate 6,711 of CALFHG010000229.1, read as the reverse complement.
ATTGTTGCAGGTAATCTAACATATGGAGGTTCAAAACATGTTGCAACGGCATTACTAATAGTAAATAAAAAATTTCCAAAAATTTGTTCTGCAATAAATATAAAATATCAAAATTCAAGCATATCTAAAATAAAAAAATTAAAATTAATAGTCTCAAGTTACGATAGAACTAATGAACCAAATAATATAAAAAATAAAGGTTCAACCATAGAATGGGGAATTAAAAATGCAATTAAAAATTTACAAACACCTCCAGATATAATTTTTCATAAAGGAGATTTTGGAAAAGAACCAATGATCATAATTTTCGGCGATACACCAAAAAGTATATTGAATAAATTATTAAAAATTACATAAGATAATTCTAGTCTAAAATCATCCTTGAACATAAATAGTCATATCTCAAATAGAAATTGTGAAGGCAGTAATTTTAGCTGGCGGATTAGGTACTAGATTACTCCCATTGACAAAAAAAACACCAAAACCCATGTTGTTATTGGGTAAAAAACCAATTTTAGAGCATCTTATAGATTGGAATAAAAAAAATGGCGTAAAATCAATTGTTTTGTGTGTAAGCCACCTTAGAAATACAATTGAGGATTATTTTGAAGATGGGAAAAGATTTGGAGTCAACATAGAATATGCAATTTCAAATAAACCACTAGCTACTGCAGGTCAACTTAAAACTGCAGAAGAATTCATTGATGATACTTTTGTTTGTATGTATGGAGATTCAATATTTAATTTCAATCTTAGAAATATGATTAAACAACACAAAACAAAGAAAGCATTTGTCACCATGGGGCTAAATGAATACAAAACAAATTTGGAATATGGAGTAATTGACACTTCAAAAACAGGTAAAGTGTTAAGCTGGGAAGAAAAACCAGAAATAAAGGCAAATGTAAACATGGGTTGCTATATAATGGAACCAAATGTGTTCAGTTTAATTCCAAAGAACAAACCATATGGAATGGATGATGTAATCAAAAGAGCCATGAATAAGAAAAAGCTAGTTACAGGTTTCATTACAAAGAATGGATTTATAGATATTGGAAATAAAGAATCATACAAAGAAGCAACTCAAAATTATATTGCAAAATTTGGAAAGAAGGCATAATAGAAATGAATAAAGTGCTAATAAGGGAATTGAAAAAAGAAGACCTATGGAATGGGTTTCTAATATCTCTGGATTCATTAAAAGAAGCAAGCAGTATTGATAAAGAAAAAGCTGATGCAATATTTGAAAAAATTAATTCCAATTCAGATCACATTATAGCAGTAGCAGAAATGGACGGAAAAATTGTAGGCTCTACAACACTACTCATAGAATCAAAATTCATCCATAATGGAGGCTTAGTAGGTCATATTGAAGATGTGGTAGTCAATAAAGAATTTCAAGGTCAAAAAATAGGCGAAAAAATTATGAATTATCTTATTGAAATGGCAAAAAAACGTGGCTGTTACAAGACAATTCTAGATTGTACAGATGAGGTTAAACCGTTTTATGAAAAATTAGGCTTCAAACAAGTAGCTAACGAATTAAGATTGGATAATATCTAAAAGTATTCTTTTTTTGGACGTCTCTTTTTTGGTTTTGTTAGATAAGCCCCAACTACTATTACAGGAACAGACAAAACCATAAACAGTAGAGGTGTAAATGTTACAATATTAGTAATATATTTTTCAGGAATATCACCAATTAGTGAATTACAAACAAACATTCCTATAAACAAAATTATTCCACCCACAATAATCAGTCCACCAATTTGTTTTGAACCATATTGTTTTGACATGATAAAGGCAACTGCAGCTAAAATTCCAGCTGGTCCAACACCAATGGAAATAAACATGAATATTTTTGGATCTGCTTGAAATATTTTGAAAAATTCATCATCTTTAGGAAAATTATTCATCTGGGCGTAGACAGTAATCAATAATGCTGAAAACAGTGCAAAGAAAACTACACTACCAATTGCAGACCATTTCTCAGTTGCCATAATTTTAACAGATTGTAGTTGATAAATAAACCATTCAAAAAATCATATAATGCCAACTAAAGTGGCTAATTCTTTTCTACTAGCTGCTCCAAGCTTTTCGGCAGCCTGTTCAGGAGATACATCATTTAAGAAAATCCCATACCCACGTTCTAATCCAGACCAAGATTTTGTAATAGGATAGACTTCAATGTGCCAATGAATTTGTCGACTGTTTTTCTTTTCTGGAGAAAGATGAAAAACTAGATTGTATGAAACATTCTTGATAGTTTTTGATAAACCACCAAGTGTTGCTCTTAAAATTAATGACAAATCATTGATTTCTTTTTGAGTAATTTTTGAAAAACTAGTAGTGTGTTTTTTGGGAGATATCCAGAATTCGTATGGGTATGAAGGCGCCCAGGGACAAAATGCAATAAATCCTTCAGTTTGAAGAACCTGTCTTGGACCACTAATTTCTTCATTTACTGTTTGACACATTGGACAAACTCCTTTTTCATTTGAAATTTTGTGAGATGATTCAGCCTCTGTTTCAATAACAGGAGGAATTGTAGAGAAAGTTAAGAGATTCAAATGAGGGTGAGGGTTTGTATTGCCTGCTAAATCTCCATGGTCACCAAAAATCGAAACATATGTAACACCTTTTTGAGTATAAAGCCATCGTAATCTATCTTGAACAACAACTAAGACATTAGACCATTGATCAGGATCAATTGTCGCAAAAGAATCTTTTTCATTTGGAGATGCAACAACAATGTAATGGTATCCATATGCTGGTTCACTGTAGAAAGGTTTCTCACTAAAAGAATTTTGTGTCTCAATTGAAACAATAGGATTTTTGCTTTCAAAAACACGTATAGCCCAACCTTTAACATAATCATCATCATTGTCTTGAAGACGCTGTAACATACCTTCTTTTTCAACTAAAGACAAAACAGACGGATTTGTCATTGCTTCATTACCAGGAGCAAAAGGGGATTTTTTTGGATCAATAACTTTGTCGTCTTTTTTTGAGACAATCATAAAACGTTCAGAAACATAATCTTTACGCATATCACCCATAATGGTTAATTGAAGTAAAATGTATGTTAAAACGTTTACTAAAATCTGCACAAATCATTTTTAAAAATAATTTTTCATAAAAATAAGAAAGTCTCATGTTCATCAAATAACAAATGAAATAAAAAATTAAAAATAAAATATAATAAAAACAAACTTTGTTTTGATCGCATCTTTTGTTGCAAGATTTAAAACAGAGTATTAGATTTTGAATGAACAGGGAATATTTTGGATAATTCTGATATTCACATGATCTATGTTCTTTTAGACGGGGTGGGTGATCTTCCACATCCAGATTTAGATGGAAAAACACCATTGGAGGCAGCAAATACACCAACATTAGACAAAATAGCAAGAAACGGAGCAATAGGTGAAGTAATTTCAGTTGGAAAAGGAATTGCTCCAGAATCAGACATTGCAGTTTTCAACATGTTAGGATACAAATTCAAACATGCAGATTATGTAGGTCGTGGCGTAATTGAGGCAATAGGAGTTGGAATAGACTTTAGAGATGGGGACTTGGCACTCAGAGGAAATTATGCTACATTAAATGATGAAAATGTGATTATTGATAGAAGAGCAGGAAGACATATTGAAAAAGAAGATGCAGATGGAATTGCAAAAGAAATTGTAGAAAACATCAAAATATCATCTCCAGACATATCAGTTGTAGTAGCTCCAACAATAGGTCATAGAGTAACAGTAAGAATTAGAAAAAAGTCTCAAAAATTATCTTCAAGAATTACAAACACAGACCCAGCTTACATCAATATTGGAGGCATGGGAGTTGCAAAAGCCGTAGGAGATTTTCTTAAAATTGAAAAATGTTTACCATTAGAAGATACAGAAGATTCAAAATTTACTGCAAATATAGTAAATGAATTTTCAGAAAAATCAATTGAAATTATGAAAAATAGTCAAATTAACAAAAGAAGACAAAGTGAGAATAAAAAACAACTGAGTTGTATTTTACTTAGAGATGCAGGTAACAAATATCCAGACGTGATTCCAATTAACGAAAAATATGGTATGAATTTTTCATGTATAGTTGACATGCCAGTTGAACTTGGAATTTCAGATGTTCTAAAAATGAAAGCATTTGAAGCTGGTGGATTAACAGATTATGAAGAAAAAGCAAAAGTTGCAGCAAAAGCCATGGAAACCCAAAATTCAATTTATGTTCACCTTAAAGGGCCAGATGAATTTGGTCATGATGGGGATGCAATTGGTAAGATGAAAAACATTGAAGAAATTGATCAAAGATTTTTCAAAACACTTGTTGATAATATTGATTCAAGTAAAGTTGCAATAATAATTTCTGCAGATCATTCAACCCCGTGCATTAACAAAGGCCACAGTGATGATCCAGTTCCAGTCCTAGTTTCAGGCGATTTTATAAAAAAGGATGGAACAACTAGAATGACTGAAGAACAAGCAAAGAAAGGAAGTATAGGATTACTCCAAGGTGCAGATGTTGTTGAAAAAGCCCTTGAATTAATTAAATCTCAAATCTAGTTAGTTTGCTTGCTTGTTGCATATCAACTGCATTTTTTCTAATTTTATCAACATCAATTGAATGATACATTGAAGGTGATGTACCTAGTTTGTCTAAAGCTCTTTTCAACATTCCAATACCAATGCGTTCTTCATTTTCTTGTTCATGAGCAAATGCAACAGCAACTAGAATGATACCCTGAACAAGTTCCTTTTCTCGCCCATAGCATTGATTCCATACTCCTTCAAATGCTTCATGGCATTCCCAAAATCGTTCATTGTTAAAATAAAATATTCCATCTTCAAGTCCCTTGTCTTTATCCAAATGCTCCTCAACAACATGTCGTACATTATCAATTTCTCCAATAGGAGATAATTTTTCTACGAGTGGGTCTAGATCTACTTTTTCTGCAGCTACATCAAACTCAATAAATTTAGTGGCAACTCTAGCAAGTCTTACTGAAACATTCATGTCAGATACAAGATCTCTTGCCTTGTATGCCAGTTCTCTACAATTATGAGGCAAATATTTCTCATTTTTAAAATGCAGTAAATATCGTTCCACAAGATACTACCGAGGGATTTTCTTAAATTTCTTCTGTAATTGCAATCAAGGTTTATATGAAATATCTAGAGATTTTTGATACATGTCCATAATTGAGACAATTACAGATGTCAATAATGCCTTTCTATCCAGAAGGGAATTAACTTGTAATTTTGCAGGTCTTGGAGGCAAGCTCAAAAGTTTAGAAGCTGCAGACATGATTACAAAAGAATTCAAACTAGATGGCAAAGTAGTAATCCCAATGAGATTAAAAACTCAAGTCGGTAAATCACTCATAACAGGAACATTCTATGTTTATGATGATGAAGTATTAGCTAAAAAACACATTAACCCTACAATATTTTCAAGAATAGAAAAAACTAAAGCTAAAATTGCAGAAGTTGAAACTGCAGCAAAAGAAGCTGAAGCAGTAGAAGCACCAGCTGAAGCAGTAGAAGCACCAGCTGAAGAAACCAAAAAAGAGGAGAAAACTGAATAATGCCTGTAGAGAAAAAAGGCAACAAAGGTTCTAGTCCAAATATTGCAACATATTACAAAATAGAGGGTGATAAAACATCAAGAACTAAAAAAATATGTTCTAGATGTGGTAAAGGAACCTTCATGGCAGAACACAAAGATAGAAACACATGCGGTAAGTGTGGTTTAACAGAATTCAAACAATAAAAAATATTTTAAAATTATTTACAATAAAATTTCATCATTAATTTCAAATTTCTAATAAAGTCTTTTTTTATGAATTTTTGAGCTTTTTTCTTCTAATAATTCCATTTTTGAAATAAATGCAGGATCAAGTTTAATTTTAGAAAGAGATTCTATAGATAGTTTTACGGTGTTGGCATCTAATGAAATGTTTGTCTTTGGGAGATTTTTGTCAGCCCAAAATTTCATCACCTTATCTTCAAGCTTAAAATCTCTAAATCCTGCAGGGAATTTTTTTGTAATATGATTTAGCAATGTACGATCTTTAAAGACAACCCGAGGTTCAAACAACCTAGTTTCATCACTGTAAATATTTTCAAACAAATTTCCAGAGATTTCATCAGACAGTAACTCCATTTTTGAGATTTTTCTCATCAAATCCAAGAAATGTAAAAACTCATGAGCCAAAATTGCATGAATTGTGCCTTTAAGACCATAAGCAATCAATGGTGCTGAAATTTGAATAACAACTTGGAATTTTTCTTCAAACATCACAGGGATTGTTCTTGCAAATAAAATTCCAAATTCATAGGAATTAGGATTAGGGGATGAAATAATGAGTGAAGGTTCAACATATGCTATAGGATATCCAATTCCAGATGCTTTTTCAATTCTATTAATTCCTTCAATAACAAGAGGGAATCTTTTCATAGTTAAATCAAAGACATCATCAGGAATAATTCCCTTAGAATGTGAATCTTTCAAACGTACTAGAGGATCCAATAGTATCCCTCGACAATTCTGAATGTAAAAAGGTTGATTCGATCAGGAACGTGGTTTACCGGCTTTCTTTTTTTTACGTGTATCAGCCCGTTGATCAGCGTGTCTCATATGTTTATTCTTTTTTCTCTCTGGCATGTTGATTTATGATATTTAGTGCTAGTTAATTGTTATCAT
>CALFHG010000228.1 GCA_937875805.1 uncultured Nitrosopumilaceae archaeon | reverse complement strand
TGGCTCAGTTCATGCAGTGGATGATCTAACTCTATCAGTAAAATCAGGTCAAGTTTTTGGATTTTTAGGCCCTAATGGTGCAGGAAAATCCACAACAATCAAACTCCTTACAACTCTCATTCCGCCCTCAAGTGGCTCATTAACTATTTTGGGCGTTGATGCTGTAGCAGATCCTCTCAAAATTCGTCATAAAATTGGAGTAGTATTACAACAACCAAGCTATGAGCCTACATTATCGGTGGAAAAATCTCTTGAAAAATATGGGATGATGTGGGATATTCCTAAAACTGAACGTAAAAAAAGAATGGAACAACTCTTGATTGATTTTGATCTAGTTGAAATTCGTAAGAAAAGAAATGAAGATCTATCTATTGGTCAAAGAAGAAGAGTCCAAGTTGCACGTGAATTTATGCATGATATGGAATTATTATTTTTAGATGAACCTACAGTTGGATTAGATCCAAGTGCTAGAAGAAAATTATTAGATTATTTAAAAAATAAAGTTAAAACAGGTTTGACAATTTTTTACACTACACATATTCTATCTGAAGCAGAATACCTGTGTGATCAAATCGCTATTATTGATAAAGGTAAAATTGTTACTGTTGATTCACCGGATGCATTAAAAAATAGATTTGGAAAAGAAAAAACAATCAAAATTCATTTATTAGAAAAACAACCTGAAATTAATTCTCTTTTATCTGGTATTTCAGATTGTAAAATTAATTTTGAAAATGGAACAAATATCATTATTCATTCAGAACAATCTGAATCAGTATTGTTAAAAGTATTGAAAATACTTAATGAAAATAGAATAGAGATTGAAGATCTATCAGCTGTACCAACAAATCTTGAAGAGATCTTTTTAAACATGGTAAGAGAAAATGCATCCAATAATTAGACTTGTTAACAGAAATCTCACGATTTCTCTTAACCCTGGATTTTTAATTTGGCAAGTGATCTTTCCTTTAATCTATATTTTTATAGCTGGTTTTGCATATGCACCATTAATCAATGCTGTTCCTTTTGGAAATAAAGAACTTGATTATCCAGCATTTTTGGCATCTGGCATGATTGGATTTAACATAATGAATAGTACACTACTTTCTGGAATTATTATTTGGAATGATAGAAAACATGGAATGTTTGAACAAATTATGTCTGGACCCTTTACGAGGGGCCATTATATTCTTAGTAATATTTGCACAATTGGAATAATTGGATTAGTTAGTGCTGGATTGATAGCTATAGTTGGATACCCAGTATTTTTTGAATCTGTAGAATTTTCATTTGTTACAATTCCAATAATCATTTTTGGTGCTATTACAGGTTCGGTCCTTTTTGGTTCATTGGCATCAATTATCTCAACTAGATTACGCTCAAGTGAAGGATTTAACGTACTTATCAATACTGTTTTTCTTTTCTTTGCTTTTGTTAGTACTGCATTTTATCCAGCAGACGGTGTGCCTGAACCCTTACGAACTGCATTTTATCTAAATCCGTTAACATATCTTGTTGATGTAATTAGAGCAGGAATTTTTGGAACTATTACTGAATTTGTTATTATTGAAATGATAATACTGGTGGCAATTGCATCAACATTATTTATCATTGCTTCACGGCTACTTGCAAAATTAGACTTTTAGCAATTAAAATTATTTTTTAAATTTTTCGTATAACTCATTAATTTTTTTAATAATATCTAAATTTTCATATTCTACTAATTTTAAATTTGGAATAACACAATGTCCTCCAATAATACCTGGATACATTTTTGGTCTATTGCCTAAGTTTTCATGAATCTCATCTGCAAATTTCCACATTTCATCAAAATCTACACCCTCTTTTTCACAAATCATTTTTGTAATTTGAGCATAATTGATTAGCCATCCATAGTATGTTGTATCAACTAAAATTTTTGCTAACTCTGCTGTTTTTGTTGTTGACATCCATTCTATTTTTTTAAATCGTTTTTCTAAATCTATTTTTATTTTAGGGTCTATCTGTTTATCATCTGATGAAATAAATTTTGTATATTTTTTAATATCATCTAAAAATCTTTTATGTACTCCTCTAACTGGTGAAAATAAAATTGGTACTTTGGAATTATTTTGAATATTTTTTGTTGTTCCAGGTTTTACTGTAGAGTGTATTAGAACAGCTTTTAGACCTTCAATCTTATTAATCCAATTTACTGTAATATCAATAAATTCTGTTAATTCTCCAGGAAGACAAACATGAAGATATTCTGGATTCTCAATTTGTTCCTTCTCTGAATAGTTCTTACATTTTGAATTATCAGCATCAATTCCAACACAATTACAGTTTCTTTCTTCAAGAAGATGAAATAGAGTTTCTCCAACTTCGCCCATTCCTAAAATGATATCAGTCATATGCCTAATTTCAAAAAAACTATCTATGTTATATTCGTGTACAAAAATCAATTATTTTCAAAGTAGCCCGGCCCAGACTCGAACTGGGGACAAAGGCTTCAAAGGCCTCTATGCTTGACCGCTACACTACCGGGCTGCTAAATCGAGCACTCTCATTCCCTTAATGAACTTTTTATTTGACTCTTAAACTAAAATTAACTATTCTTTGATTATCATGATTAATTTTTCAATAGGATTTTCCATCTGCTTTCTAATTTTTTCTGCTCTTTTTTGATTCTGATTATTAGTAGATTCAAAAATTTTTTTAATATAATTTGAAATCTTATTTGGATTTGTTTCCCTTCTTATCAAATATTTTTTTACCAAGAAATTTTCAATAATATTTGGAACTGCATTATATGATATTGTAGGAATTCCCATTAATGCAGATTCAGCAGTCATGGTACCACCAGATCCAATAAAAATATCTGTATTCTTTAACAAATGTTTTCCATCATATGTCATTTTTACAATTTTTACTTTTTTGCCAATAATTTTTTGTAAATTTTTAATTTGTTTTGTATATCTACCTAAGACTACAATGTTATCATTTTCATATTCTCTTTCAATTTTTTTTATGATTGGGATGATTTTACTAGATTTTGATGTGTATGATGCCTCTTCTTCTGCTGCTCTTATCAAAATATTCTTTCTATTGTTGTTTTTGAATGGTAATTTAGCTTTTTGATCAATTTTTCTCTGGATTGTTACAAATGCATCAATTGCTTTGTATTGAATAATATTTTTTTCATCAATTCCATACTTTGAAAATTTCTTTTTTGGTATTGTAAATGGAATTAATAATTTTTGAATTAATGGCAAAGTTAATCGCATTACTGCTTCTGCATGTGGAGAATCACAGAATGCTACATGTTTAATTCCTAAACCAAATGCAATTCTAGCTGCTTCAGGAGAACAAAAGCTAATTACAATATCTGGGGAAAATGTCCTAATTTTTGTAGACAGTTTCTCCATTCTATCGATACTGGCTTTGAGTTTAGTTTTTTTGTCTCCACCACCATGTTTTCCAACAAAAATCAGGTTAAAATCACGTATTTTTGCTAATTTTGAAACTTCTTCATAATCTCTTGAAGTACACAAAAGATCATGTTTTTTACCTAATTTTTCAACTATTGGTTCAGAAAACAATAATTGTTTTGGTGTAAGAATATCTATCCATATTTTCAAGTAATTTTCTAATTATCCCAAGTTCAATAAGTTTTTCTTAGTCCATTCCTTGATCTAATCTATGGCAGGAGCTAAAGTTGTCGTTTATGGTCTTAGTACCGAAGGATATGCCATTGCATCTCAAATGGCAATTAAAGGTGCAGATGTTTACATCATAGATGAATCTACTCCATCAGCAATTTCACTTAATGCAGAAATTGCCAAAACATATCCAAACGTATCTTCTCTAAAAGAAGATGAACCTCTATTAGCTATGGAGCCAATTGATGTGGCAATTTCAAAAGCACAATATCTTTTCTTTACTCCAAGAATTAGAAAAACTGGACAAGATATCAAAACTGAAATTCATTCAAAATTTAAGGATGCAGTTACATCGATGAAAAAAAATAGTTCAGTAATTTTTACTCTTCCTACAGGATTTGGAGGTAACCATGAAAATATTTCATTGCTTGAACATGTAACAGGATTTGAGACAGGAAAACATATTTCATATTTTTATTATCCTCTTGAAGATCTTAAAGAACAACCAAAAATCATTGGATCATTTAATGGAAAAGAAGATTTGATATTGTCAGAACTTCTCACAGTAGGTAAAAAAGAGAAAAAATTTGTAGCAATTTCATCCTCTGAGCATTTTCATGCTATTGATGTTCTATCTAGATTTTCTAGTTTATGTAGTGTTTTAGAAGTTTGTAAATATGCTCAAGATGATATTACAAAAAATGATCTTTCTTCAGATGATTTTCAGGAAATATTCTTAGATGATATGATTAATAGTCTGTTTGATTTGAAATCTTTAGGCTCATCTTTTGATGGTGCAAACTCTCTCATGTATCTAATTAATGGAAGTGTTAAAGGAATTGATGGATATATCAAGCGATTAATTGATGAGATTCGCTCAACATTAAAGAAAAATGATCTAAAGGCAAGTAGAACTAAGATTGCATTATCTTGGACACTTGATCAACATGTAATGCGTGGAGACAAAATTGAGATGTTACAAAATTTAACATCAAGGTTGCGTGATTACATTGGTGATGTAGAAGCTTATGAAGATCCAAACTTTGATCTATTTCATAGTGATAAAACTACAATTGTTGTAGCATGTTCAAAATTTGATTTTGATAATATTGAAAAAAATAAACAGGATTCCAATCTAATTATTGTTAAAGCTAATCCTTTGTGTGAAACAATCAATAATAGTATAAATTAGCTAAATTGTTATTTTGATTAAATTGTCTAGCAAATCTGATCCTGATGAAATCCCAGTAAATGTAATCTCTGAAAATGAAACAGAGAATGATTCTTCTATATCAGAATCAAAATTGTCAGAATTTAATATTGATGAATTATCTCAACAATTGGATTTAGAAAAACAAAAATCATCTGAATATGAAGGAAAATTAAAACTTGTTTTAGCCGACTTTCAAAATCAAAGTAGGAAAACACGAACTGATATAGAACATGGTGTTAATACAAAAATTAATGAATTTGCTTTAGATTTCTTAAAAATTTATGATGATTTTGTAAGAGCAAAAGAAGTTTTTTCTGAAAGTAAAATTAATTCAGATGGTTTGGATTCTATTTTAAAAAACATGAATTCTTTATTACAAAAATATAATATTGTTCCAATAGAGGCATTAGGCGAAATTTTTAACCCTAATTTTCATGAGGCGATATCGATTATCAATGATCCAGATTTAGATGATAATACAATCACAAAAGAGATCAGGAAGGGATATATTTCTCATGAGAGAGTTATAAGACCTACACTAGTAGAAATTACAAAAAAGGATGATGATAAAATATGACTAAAATTATTGGGATTGATTTAGGAACGAGTAATTCTGCTGCAGCAGTTGTAATGGGTGGAAAACCCACAATTATTCCAGCAGCTGAAGGCGCCACTGTGGGTGGAAAAGCATTCCCATCAGTTGTATCATTTACTAAAGATGGTGAACTTTTAGTTGGTGAACCAGCACGAAGACAATCTGTAACAAATCCAGATAGAACTATTTTTGCTGCTAAAAGAAAAATGGGCTCTGATCATATTTTTAAAATTTTAGATAAAGAATACAAACCTCAACAAATTTCATCGTTCATTCTTCAAAAAATCAAAAAGGATGCTGAGGCATTTATTGGAGAACCGGTTAGTAAAGCAGTAATTACAGTTCCTGCATATTTTGATGATAATCAACGTCAAGCTACTAAAGATGCCGGAACAATTGCAGGACTCGATGTTGTTAGAATAATTAATGAACCCACAGCAGCAGCTTTGGCATTTGGATTAGACAAAGCTAAACAAGATATGAAAATTCTTGTCTTTGATTTTGGTGGTGGAACATTGGATGTTACAATAATGGAAATGGGTGGTGGTGTTTTTGAAGTTCTCAGTACATCTGGTGATACCCAATTAGGTGGTACAGATATGGATAAAGTTCTAATTGATTTTGTTGTAGATGAATTTAAGAAAAAAGAAGGCGTTGATCTCAGTTCAGATTCAACTGCAATGACGAGAATTAGAGAAGCTTCTGAAAAAGCAAAAATTGAATTATCAACTGTAATGGAAACTGATGTCAATTTACCATTTATTTCACATGATCCATCTTCAGGTGCTAAGAATTTAGAATTAAGAATAACTCGTTCTAAACTAGAAGAGTTGATACGACCGATTGTTGAGAAATGCAAGCCTTCAATATTGAAAGCACTAGAAGATGCAAAACTCACAAATTCTAATATTAATAAAATTGTCATGGTTGGTGGACCAACAAGAATTCCATTGGTGAAAAAATTTGTAAGTGAAATTGTTGGTCAAGAATCTGAGTCCGGTGTAGATCCAATGGAGGCTGTAGCAATGGGAGCAGCAATTCAGGCAGGGATTATTGCTGGAGATGTTAGTAGTGACATAGTTTTACTTGATGTAACTCCTCTAACATTGGGAATTGAAACTTTGGGTGGTGTTAGAGAGCCATTAATTGAAAGAAATACTACTATTCCAACTTCAAAGAGTAAAGTTTTCACAACAGCAGCTGATAGCCAAACAGCTGTTACTATTCATATTGTTCAAGGTGAACGACCAATGGCAACTGATAATGTATCCTTAGGAAGTTTCAATCTTACAGATTTACCACCAGCTCCAAGAGGAATTCCTCAAATTGAAGTAAAATTTGACATTGATGCAAACGGAATAATCAATGTAACTGCAAAAGATCTTGGAACACAAAAAGAAGCAAAAATTACTATTGAATCTACAACAAAATTATCTAAAGAAGAAATTGAAAAATTAAAAGCCGATGCAGAAAAATTCTCTGATGAAGATAAAAAGAAGATAGAGAAAATTGATTTAAAGAATGAAGCAGAAAGTTACATTTACACTGTAGAAAAATTAGTAAATCATGATCTTAAAGATAAAATTTCACAAGAACAAGGAATTAAAATTACTGATGCTGTAAAGGAACTTAGAGAAGTTCTAGATAAAGAACCAGATGAATTAAAACCTAAACTTGAAGTATTACAAACATTGGTTAATGAAGTTACAACTGAACTTTACAAAAATGCTACACCCCCACCTGGCGCAGAAGGACAACAAGGCGCAGAAGGACAACAAGGCGCAGAAGGACAACAAGGCGCAGAAGGACAACAAG
>CALFHG010000227.1 GCA_937875805.1 uncultured Nitrosopumilaceae archaeon | reverse complement strand
GGGACCCCTTGCAGCCCGAGTTACAGCCGTTTTACTGTTTTGTCGTCAAACTGTTCGTCAAATACAAAATCTGTATTTCCTGTGTTTACCTATATTCTAATGAATCAAAATTTGGTAATTTTTCTTTAGTTAGAATTTGAATTCGTTCATAGTTTTTCTCCCAACCAAAATTTTGTAAAAATGAAAGAATTTCACATACAGATTCATCCGAATTAGAGAATAAAGTAACAATTAATGTTCTATCAAAATGCGTAGATTCGGTTATTATTGCAATAGAATTTTTATTATCAATTGAAGAATTTACAATTCTATTTTGTTCATAAAATGATTTCAATGTTACATCATCAATAGGAAGCCATCTCCAAGATTGCACATAATGAGGAAAAGACTTAGAATTAATAGATTTTTCAAAAGTGACATTATAATTTGAATTATTTCTGGGTTCAATAGAATAAAAATTCCATGTTTGGAAAAGTTCATAATTTAGAGACCGTGCCATTGAAATAGAAATAGAATTTTCAGTATCAATCAGCATATATGAAAAAGATAAATTTTTTACTAAACCTATAATTTCAGCATGTTTTACTAGTTCAGAAGCTACATTTTGGCGACGAAAAGTAGATTCAATTCTAATCCCTTCAATCCAAACTTGATTGTCAGAGTAAAACGCATGACAAATTCCGACAGGTTCTGGTTTTTGACCCAAAAATAAATGACCTTCAGATATCCAAAAATTCCAAACTTGTTCTACATAATCTCCCCACGAAAAAGTATTTTTACAAAATTTCAAAACTGAAATTTTATCTGAATTATTTGCCTCCCTAATTCTCAACTTTGTCATATACAAAAAATTATTAACAATGAATAGATAAAAACTTCAATGGGAAAAATTATTGCAGGTAAAACATCAGATATTTCACCTGGAAAAATGATCAAAGTATCTATTGACGGTAGAGACATTCTAGTTGCAAATATTAACGGAGAATATTGTGCTACTGATGATTCGTGTACTCATTCAGGTTCTAGTCTATCTGAAGGAAAATTAGATGGGTGTACTATCACTTGTGGATGGCATGCAGCAGAATTTGATTGTAAAACTGGAAAATTAATCAAATTCCCAGCAAAAATTAGGGATTTAACATCATACAATGTTGTCGTAGAATCAGACAATGTTTTTGTAGAGATGTAACTATATACTTCTAATTTTTAAGATAAGGTGTAAAAATGGTTGACGACGCTCAAAATAAAGAATCTATGAAAGGAGCAATTGAAACATTAGAACAAATTACTTCTAGCAACTCAACTCCAAAAACAGTCAAGAAATCACTTACAGATTTAATTATTGAACTAAAAAAACAAGAATATTCATTATCAGTTAGAGCAGCAAATACTATCAGCCTATTAGATGATGTTACACAAGATCCTAACATGCCCTCATACGTTAGAACTCAATTATGGCAAGCAGTTTCAAAATTAGAAAGCATAAGAGAATAAATTCTCATTAATTATACCAAACATAATGAAAATTGAAGAATATTTAGAGACTCTTCCTGAAAATTTGCTCAGTGGTGAAGATGTTCAATTACCTGAAAAATCATTTCGAGAAATTTTTAAATTTGTAAATTTAGGTAAAAAAGATATTTTTTATCATTTAGGTTGCAAAGATGAGAAAGGAATTGAACTTGCTATTAACGAATTTGGAGTTAAAAAAGCAGTAGGGATTGATAATAATTCTGAAAAAATAAAAAAAGCAAGAAAAAATCTTGAAGAGAAAAATACCAAAGCAGATTTGATTTGTCAAAATATCGAAGATTCAGATATTTCAGATGCATCAGTAATTTTATTCTGGTTTACTGATGAAAATATAATTAATAATATGTTAAAAAAATTTAAAAATCTAAATGAAAATACAAAAATAATTACAATTTGGGGACCTCTGCCAGAGTATCTACCAGATAAAGTAGATTTTCCATACATTATCAACAAAGTTCCATTCAAAAAAGCAGAAAATATGCAGGAACAATTACTAGCAATTTTTGGTGTGAAATGTGTTGATTTTATTACAGCCTGGGAATTTGCTGAAAGATATACCAAATCAATTGGATCTCCAGAAATTAAAAATGATCGGTTTTTAACGATTATTCAAACATTAGTAATTTGGATTAATGCAAAAAAACTAGGAGTAGCATGTGGAGAGGAGATTCCAGAATCAATTCAAACATACATTAACATCATGAAAATGCATTTTGACATAGATTTTGAATATCTATTAAAAGACTAATCTGTGCAATCCTTTTATTTTGTTTTAACCTGAATAAAATATGGAAGAAAGAATCAACATCAATGTTTCAGCAGTAGATTATGATAAAACTAGTAAAGCATTATCCCATCAACTATCTCTTTTAGAAGAAATGGTTCATGGGCAAGATGATTTTGTTATGTCAGATTCAGAGTTTGCATTTGGATGGCATTTTTTTGTTTTGAGTATAAACAAAACATTAGTGGAAAAACTAGCAGAAATGATGGGTGTTGATTTTAATAAAATAAAGGGAAAGGGAATCGAAAAGAAATTTTTAACATGGTTAACAAAAAATGTTGAAACCAAATCTCCCAGATTCAAACTAGCCATTAAAGAAGAGATGGAATCTAGCAAATTTGGTATTTTTTAAAATAGTAGAGGGCCCTCGAGGGGAATCGAACTCCTGTCCGAGGATCCACAATCCTCTATACTAACCACTGTACTACGAGGGCCACAAAAAAGATACTTGTTCAACCAGTAATAATCTTTAAGATTATGTTGAAAATTAAGCTGTATCTTTATTATTAACTAGGTTGAAATCAAAATATGCGAAAATGGTGGATTGCAATGGCAATATCTATAGGACTTGTTTGGATAGGTACAAATTATTTTCTTCCATGGGTACAATGAGCATCTAAATTAGATTAGCCTCAAATTCAAAAATAGTTTTTGTTCAATCATAGCGATCGCTTTAAATTTGTTGTATCAGGGTATTTTTCGACATGAGAAAAGGTTTCATCACCAATAGGCTACGTTCGAGCAAAAAATCAGTAGACATCCCTGTTGAAAATAAAATAGAGACCATGCAGGGAGAAAAATTTGTGTGGATTGATTTACAAAACCCAGATAGAAATGACGTTGAAAAATTAGCTGAAAAATACAATTTCAATGAATTAAACATCGAAGATTGTATGACCAAATTTGAACTTCCAAAATTAGATAGTTATGATGATCATTTCTTTGTAATTCTTCATTTTCCACCATTAGCACAAAAAATAGAAATATCCAAAAATAGTCAATTGTCAATATTTGTAGGAAAAGATTTCTTGGTTACGGTTCATCAAGGAGATCTTAAGCCACTTGTAGAATTGGTAGAAATTTGTAAAACAAACACCGATCAACAGAGAAAAGGTAGATTATTAGGAAAATCTTCAGGATTATTACTTCACGAAATCTTAGATGTGTTAGTAGATGACCTTTTACATACATCAAGAAAAATTATTGCAAACCTAGATGACATTGAAGATAGAGTTTTTGATGAAACAAAACCAGTAGCAAGAAGTATCGCCTTACTTAGGAGAGAAATCAACAGGTTACGAAGAATAGTAAATCCATTAAAGAAATTTGTACTAGAAATAGCAAGAAATGTTAAACAATTTTCAAGTAGTGAAGATGATGAACTCGCATTATTCTATGATGACGTAATTGACCATATTGACAAAGTAATTGAAACATTGGAAGAATCTAGAGAAACCATGGAAATTTACAAAGATACAGATTTTGTATTAAGTAATGAAAAAACAAATAAAGTTCTTGCAGTATTAACTATAATTTTCACATTAGCAATTCCAGCAACAGTGATTGGTACATTTTATGGAATGAATGTTAATTTGCCAGGAGGAATTGGAAGTAATTTAACAATTTTAGGACCATTTACAACTTTCATAATTGTAATAATTGCATCAGTAATTCCTGTAATCATGATGTTTGCATATTTCAAAAAACTAGGCTGGATTAGTAGTTAAAATAAAAAATGTAAATATGTTCATAAAAAATAAGCTTAGATAAATACAAGATAATTTCATCTAATTTATGGGGAAAATTAGAGTTAGAACGGGTAGAGGTACAGGGACTATCGAAGTTGATGATGATCCAAAAAAATGGTCTGGAGACGAATTTAGAAAGATTCAAGAAGCAAGGAAAAAAGCATCAGCAAACAGAATGGTCCATACAGGTAGAGGAACCGGTTCTAGAAAACTAGGAGATATGCCTGATCCAAAATCAAGACCTTCGACAGAAGGAATGACCAGAAGTACAGGTAGAGGAACTAGTTCTAGAAAAAGTACAAACAAAGGTACAGAATAATATCACCTCAATTTTCAATTTTTATAATATTATTTTTGTATTATATCCACTAAATTTTGATATTAGGATTTCCAGATTTTAGCTTGTCCCAATCAGCAAGAAAGTTTTCTAAACCAATTTTTGTTAATGGGTGTAACATCATTTTATCCAATACTGCTGGAGGTAATGTGACAACATCTGCACCAATTTTTGCAGCATCAACTACATGTACTGGATGACGAATGCTTGCAACAAGAATCTGAGTTTTTAACTCAGGATAATTCTTAAAAATATCTTTAATATCTTGAATCAATTTCATTCCATCTTGACCAATGTCATCTAATCTTCCAATAAATGGACTAACATATTTTGCTCCAGATTTTGCAGCAAGTAAAGCCTGATTTGCAGAAAAGATCAAAGTAACATTAACAGGAATTCCTTCAGATGAAAATGATCTGCATGCTTTTAGACCATCAGGAGTCATAGGAACTTTAACTACTACATTATCTCCGTATTGACGAAGACGTTTACCTTCTTCCATCATTCCAGAATATTCAGTACTGATAACTTCTAAACTCACATCACCTTTGATAATTTTTGTAATTTCTTCCATTGCATCTTTTGGATTACCTCCTTCTTTTGACATAAGTGAAGGATTAGTTGTGATTCCATCTAGCAAACCCATGTCATTAAATTTTTTAATGGACTCTAGATTGGCAGTATCAAGAAAAATTTTCATAATTTTTTACTCCTAATTTCTCTGACTTGTTTTGCTATATTAAAAGATGTTATTCCATGTTTTTCTAAAAGTAGTGGAACTTCATTATCACGCGCAGATTCTCCAAACATATCCTGGGCCCCAATTCTCTTAATAGGTACAGGATAAGATTCAGAAACAGATTCTGCCACTGCAGAACCCATCCCTCCAACAATATTATGTTCTTCAGTGGTTACAATACAACCAGTTTCTCTAGCTGCTTTTTCTAAAATTTCATGGTCTAGTGGTTTTATTGAAAACATGTCTAAAACTCTACAAGAAATTCCTTCTTGCTCTAATGATTCAGCAGCTTCTAAAGCCATTCTAACAGTAATGCCACATGCAGCAATAGTACAATCAGAACCATCTCTTAATGTAATTGCTTTTCCAATTTGAAATTCTTGAGAATCAGAATGAATGAGTGGAGTTTTAGATCTTGCCATTCTCATGTAAAATGGACCATATTCTCTTGCCATCAATGCTGTTAATTTTGAAACTGAGACAGTGTCAGCAGGAATAAAAACTCGAAAATTTGGAATTACTCTCATAATTGCAATATCTTCAATTGTTTGATGTGAACCTCCATCAGGTCCTACGGACAAACCTCCATGAGATGTGACTAATTTTACATTAAGACCTTTTTTTCCAGGGGGAGAAGGATAAGCAATATTGTTTCGAATTTGATCAACAGCTCTTCCAGGTAAAAATATTGCATATGTACTAGCAAAAGAAATTTTTCCAGATACTGCCAATCCTGCAGACATAGTAACAAGATTAGCCTCAGCAATACCCACATTAAAAAATCGATTAGGAAATTCTTTTCCAAATTCAGAAGTTTTTAATGAATCAGTAGTATCTGCTCCTAAAACAACAACATTAGGATTTTCTTTTCCTAATTGAATCAATGATTTAGAATATTCTGAACGCATGTCCGTCATTATTGGTTCATTCAAACGTATCCTGCCTCCTGAGCAATTTTTTTGAGTTGTTCTTGCTTTTCACCAATCACATGCAAGCCAATCCATTTGTTTACTAAATCAATTCCACCTAATTCATTTGCTTTAGAAAGCAAACCAAGTCTCCTAGATTTTAAAACTGCTGTTCTAAAATCTCTAATTGCAGATCTAACATCTTGTTGACCGATAATTGCACCACCCCCTACAAAAACACGTGCACCATCAGCAAATACTGAACCAATATTTTCAAGATTTACTCCTCCATCAGCCTCAATATAGCCTGAAAAATTATGTTGTTTTAAAATAGAATTTAATTTCAACATTTTTGCATGTGTTTCTTCAATGTATTTTTGACCAGATTGTCCAGGTACTACAGACATTACAATTAGTTGATCAATAGATTGTAGAAATTTGTATGACCATTCGGGTAATTCAGTATCAGGGTTAATTGAAAATCCTACACCAACTTGATTTTGTTTTAGTATATCATGTATTTCTCCAAAACTTGATTCATCAGTTACTTCAGCATGAACTGTGATGATATCACTACCAGCATCAACATAGTCTTTAACATATTTCACAGGTTCATTAATCATCAAGTGTGTATCAAATGGAATTACTGTAAGTGGTCTTAGTTCCTTAATTTTATTATGATCAAAAGTTTTTGTTGGAACAAACTGACCATCCATCACATCAAGGTGAATATAGTCTGCTCTACCTGAAACACATCGTTTAATTTCATTTTCTAAATTTGTCATATCTCCTGCAATAATTGAAGGTGCAATCATAAATTGTGAATCTAATTCAAGATTAATTATTGGGACTACATCAGAGTCAGGAGATTTACCATGCCATTGTGGATTATCCTCCATATGTTCAACAGATTTTCCTTTGATTGTTCTTGAAATAATTATTGTAGGCACACCTTTGGTAGCGTTTGCTTTTGTAATAGCAACATCAATTTGTTCAACTCGGTGTCCGTCAATTTCAATAACATTCCAACCAAATGATCTCCACTTATCACCAGTTTTCCAACGTGATGCATCTTTCCACATTTCAGAAATATCAGAGCCTTCTAAATTTTCATCAAGTGGCATAATTTTTTCAGTATACGAATCTTGTTGAATAAAATTTCTATCAAGAAAAGCTGTAAGATTATCAACTTTGTATTTTGAAGCAGTCATTGCAGCCTCCCAAACTTGCCCCTCATCAGACTCACCATCACCAATGATAGTATAGACATGATGATCTTTGGAATCAATTTTTGCTGCTAGTGCAATTCCAATAGAATAGGATAACCCAGTACCTAAAGAACCACCGCAAAATTCAACTCCAGGACATTTTAGATCTGGATGTCCTTGTAGTCTACTACCGAATTTTCTAAGTGTCTCAATTTCAGATTCTGGAAAATATCCTGCAACTGCCATATTAGAAAATAATCCAGGAGCAGCATGTCCTTTAGACAGAACTAGCCTATCACGATCTTCCCATTGAGGATTATTAGGATCAAATTTCAAATGTTTGTTAAATAAACATCCTAAAATTTCAGCCATAGAAAATGAACCGCCAGGATGACCAGATCCTGCAGCATTAGTTCCCTTAATCACTAATTTACGGGCTCTGAGAATATTTTTCTTGATTTGATAATAATTAAGACCCATCTGCAACGTTATCCTTACAAATCGAATAAAAATCTATTTCTAAAAGAAAACAATGAATTGTAAAAATCTAAAAAATAAGACATTTAAAAAATTCAAAACTATCTCACGATTTTAAAGAAAATTCTACTTTATCCAACATAAATTTCAAAAATACAGATAGTGACTTTTTTCTCCAATGCTTTGCATTCCATTCTTTTACAAGTTCATTATAGAACTTCCACTCAGATTCATCTTCTTTAAGGTGAGGTACCATCATTTTCTCAAATTCTGCAATATCCCAATCTACTGGGCACATGATATTGCTCATCTGAATTAATTTTCCATTTTTCATTTGAAACGGATATGATTTGCACACTCCGGGCTTGAAATCATTAACGGTACATCTAAAGACATCTTTAGTTTCTTCAAGAAATTCACACGCACCATTTTTTTGTTTCAAAGCAAGATCAATCAGACCTTCTTTTACCTTAATTCCCAAAGAATAGTCCTTTGCCCCATAAATTTCTAAAAAAGTCTCAGGTGCCAATCCTAATTTAGTTGAAAGTCTGTAAACATCATGAGCATTAACAAATATCACATATTCTTTACAGCAATCCGTATGACATGAAATGCAAGGAAATTCGCCAGTCTTAGTATGACTAGAATTAGGATTAGCTACAATTATTTTCATAAATCATCAAAATGAATTTGGGGTATTAAATCTGTAAAATTTTAATTTGATCGTTACTCTGTACTATTATGGAAATTAAAGAAAGTGTTCCAATCATATTATTTGATAATCAGTGTTATTTGTGTATGAAATTTGCAAAAACTGTTAACTTTTTTGCTAGAGGTAAAATAACAATAATTGGACATTATTCAGATTTTGGGGAAAAAATAAGAAAAGAAATTCTAGATGAAACTGCTTTAGACATGTTTTGGTTTATTTCTAAAAAAAGAGCATATGGTGGAAGAGCAGCTTTACTTCCGTTGATAAAATCAATTTTAATTGAAAAATCAAAAAAAACATCAACAATTAGAATTGATGAAGAATGTCAACAAGATTGTAAAACTGTTAAAGCAGTATTTCTAAGATCAACAAGTCTAATTACCAATAGTAAGATAATAGATCTATAGTAAATCTAAATAATACTTGAAAAATAGATGCTCATAGTGAAAATTAAAACTGAGAATTCTACAAAAAAGAAAACAAGCCTTCTATGTGGATTTGTATTAGAAAATTCTAACAAAGTTCTAGGTTTACCAAAATTTGACATTAAAACTGAATCTGTAATAGACCAGTCTCTAAAAGATATGGAAGGAAAACTAGGAAGACTAAGCATAATTCCAATTCAAGGGGGAAAACATGTTCAAAGAATCTTGCTAGCAGGTATAGGTAAAAAAGAGAATTTGACAAAAGATACAATTCGATTTGTTTCAGGTAAAATAGCCCAAAAAGCAAGAGAGTTAAAATTAAAAGAATTTTCAATAATTTCACCACCGAGTTTTATATCTGAACCAATTTCTGCAGTTTCTCAAATAATCGAGGGTTCGAAAATGGCTCTTTACAAATTCGATAAATTCAAGTCAGAAAAAATAGAGAATTCACCGGATCTTACAATTATTATTTCAAAATCAAATAAAATTTCAAAAGCTATCAAGATTGCAGAAATTGTTGCAGATGGCGCAATATTTACTAAAAGTATTGCCAATTTACCTCCAAACGAATGCACTCCAACAACATTAGCAAACTTTGCAAAAAATATGTCTAAAAATAATAAAATGATTTGTAAAATTTTTTCAGAACCAGAATTACAAAAGAAAGGTTTTGGAGGAATATCTGCAGTTGGTCAAGGAAGCAAAAACCAATCTAAATTAATTATTTTAGAACATAACAAAGGTCCACGAAATGAAAAGCCTATTGTTTTAGTAGGAAAAGCTGTAACATTTGACACGGGCGGTATTTCATTAAAACCTGGAAATGCAATGGATGAAATGAAATTTGACAAATGTGGTGGTTGTACAGTACTAGGCATAATGAAATCAATTTCAGAATTGAAATTACCAATCAACATAGTTGGAATTGTTCCTTCAGTTGAAAACATGTTAAGTGGAGAATCATACAGACCTGGAGATATCATAAAATTATACAGTGGAAAAACAGCTGAAATTTTAAATACAGATGCAGAAGGAAGATTGATTTTAGCTGATGCGTTAGCATATGGAGAAAAACAATATTCTCCAAAAGCAATAATTGATTTTGCAACTTTAACTGGAGCCTGTATTGTAGCTCTAGGTACCAACGTAGCTGCAATTGTATCAAATGATGAAAAACTAACAAAGAAAATTGTAGATGCATCTAAGAGAACTACAGAAGAAGTTTGGGAACTTCCATTAAATCAAGACTATATGGACATGATAAAATCAGATATTGCAGATATGAAAAATGTTGGAATTGGGAGAGCAGCAGGGACTATAACGGCTGCAGCATTTTTGAAAAATGCAATTGAAAAAACTCCATGGACACATATTGATATTGCAGGAGTTGCATGGACACAGGGAGCTACAAAAGAAAAATCATATAATCCAAAAGGTGCAACAGGTTTTGGTGTAAGATTAATTTTAGATTATTTACAAAATTTATAAAATTAGTATCCTCTACTATTTCTATCAGGTGCTTCAACATTTGGATTTCTCCAACCATGTTTTTCCATCATATGATTGAGTAACCTAATATCATTATCACATATTTCTCCACAAACACTACAATTTGACATATTGAATTCATATCAATAAAATTAATTCAATATTAAAAGATTGATTGTAAAAGAGAAAATGCCAGCACTGTTGCTTCCCAAGAGCTCTCGCATCTTAGTAGCACAACAGCGACATTAGGTTTGACTTCCAAGTTCGGAATGGGATTGGGTCGCACCCTAACGCTATGGCCGGCTTGAAATTTGATGTCAAATTCTCATCTATTAACGTAACGCCAGTTTTGAAATATACTCAAAATAGGTATAAAGCAAAGAAAATACCGGATTACAACATGACTCATAGAGTAGCGGTTTTAGATCAGGATCTTTGTCAGCCGCAAAAATGTGGGCTAGAATGCATAAAATATTGCCCAGTAAACAAATCAGGCGCAGAATGTGTCACTATTAACGAAGAATCAAAAAAAGCTCAGATTGATGAGGATATTTGTAATGGATGTGGAATCTGTGTCAAAGTATGTCCGTTTGATGCAATAACAATTATCAATTTAGCAAGTGAATTAGCTACGGACAAAATTCATCAATATGGAATGAATTCATTTCGACTTTACAAATTACCAACTCCAAAAAAAGGTGAAGTTGTAGGATTATTAGGAAGAAATGGAATGGGGAAAAGTACAGTAGTAAATATTCTATCAGGGAATCTTAAACCAAATTTAGGCAGATATGAAAATCCACCTGAATGGGATGAGATTTTAAAACATTACAGTGGAACAGAACTCAAACAACATTTTGAAAAGATTGAACAAAAACAAATTAGCGCATCAATTAAACCACAACAAGTACATCATATTGCTCAGGCATTTAATGGAACAGGAAAAGAGCTCCTCGACAAATACGATGAACGAGGAGTATCAAGAGAACTAATCAAAGAACTGGGATTAGAAAATTCTATGGAACAAAGTTTGAAGGAATTAAGTGGTGGTGAATTACAAAGAATTGCAGTTGCTGCTGCAGCATCTAAAGATACAGAGTTTTACTTTTTTGATGAACCATCTTCATACAATGATGTATTTCAGAGAACAGGTGTAGCAAGAGTAATACAAAATTTGGCCAAAATTGGAAAAAGTGTAATGGTTGTAGAGCATGATTTAACATTATTAGATTTTCTAAGTGATTATATCGAAGTATTATACGGTGAACCGGCAGCATATGGTATTGTTTCAACTATTTTATCTACCAAAGTTGGAATCAATGTTTTTC
>CALFHG010000226.1 GCA_937875805.1 uncultured Nitrosopumilaceae archaeon | reverse complement strand
CTGACACCTAACATGATGCACTCTCTTTGATTTTTGGGTAATGTTTTCCCTCTGAATCTCTCCGGAGTAGAATCAAATGCATCAAAGTGTTCTGGCTTCCATTGAAATTTAGATTTACTAAAAACTTCTAGAATTAATGATATTGTGTCATAGTCTAGTTTTTTCTTATCTAATTTTTCCTTTATTAGATCCTCTGATACTTTTTTTATTTCTCTGCCAAGTTTTTTTTCTAATTCTTTCAAAGGATCTGACTTGGAATTTTTTATCATTACTGTATTACTTCAAATTTTGAACTTAAGCGTATAGATTAACGCTTAAAATTATTTTTTACTCTCTTTTTGTCTTATTTTATTACATCTGTCGCAGAGTTTGAAATTTTTACCGATCCCTCTAGAACTCCTACAAGACGTCCCGCATTTTTTACATATGTAATCCATGTGTAAATCGTTTAAAATCTACAGACTTAAGACTATTGAATAATTTGGACATTAGTAAAAAGTCAAGAAAAACCAGTAGATTCTTATCTAAAAATTTTAGGCAAAACACATGGCTATAATTAAGAATAATTCTCCTGTACTATTCTTCTATAATAACTCAAAAAAATGGTTAACAAAAATTTCTAAAAAAGAATCCTTTCACACTCACATCGGTGTACTCAAACATGCTGATGCAATAGGCAAAGAATATGGTTCTAGATTAATGACCAACAAGGACAAGTATGTCTATCTTTTGGAGCCAACAATGTATGATTATGTAATGAAAATCCAACACGGCACACAAATTGTCTATCCAAAAGACATTGGATACATTATTGCAAGAGCTGGAATAGGCGATGGACAAAAAATTTTAGAAATTGGAACAGGCAGTGGCTCATTGACTTCTTTTGTAGCTAATGTTGTAAAACCCCGTGGACATGTATACACCTTTGATGTTGATGAAAATTTTATGAAGATAGCTGAAAAAAATATCAAAAAAGCAGGAGTTTCAAAATATGTCACTCAACATAATCTGGATTTGAAGACTGCTAAAAAAATGCCCTTGGAAGATATGGATGTGGCATTTATTGATTTAGGGGATCCATGGACTGTAATCCCACAAGTTAGACAGATGCTAAAAGGAAGCGGATGTGTATTTGCTATTTGTCCTACAATGAATCAATTAGAAAAATTGACGATTGCACTAGTTGAAAATGAATTTACTGACATTGAATCTACTGAACATATCATACGAACTATTGAAGCTAGAGAAGGCAAAACAAGACATTCTTTCCAAGGGATCGGACATACCACCTATCTTTGCTTTGCAAGAAAAGCCTTTTTTGGAAGAAAATCTCGAAAAGATGCAGAAAAATTAAAACTTTCTGAAATCCCTTCTGGGACTCCTTCAAAAACCACCAAAAAAACTAGTACTAAAAAAATCAGTCCTAAAAAAACTAGTACTAAAACAACAAAAAAGACAACCAAAAAATCTGCCTAGTCTTTTCTTCATACTTTAAAACAAGATTTATTCATCCATTTTTTAGAGAATATTATATGGTGAGAAAGAATCTAACTTCATCTCTGGTTAAAAAATTCATTCCTGCCAGAAAATCTAAATCTAGAAAAGGTGATAATGGTATTGTTCTAGTTGTTGGCGGAAGCTACATTTACCATGGTGCCCCAATATTGTCTTCCCTTGCTGCATTGAAATGTGGTACTGATCTTGTTTATACTTGTGTTCCAAAAGTCAATGTCACTCCGACACGTGCAATTTCACCAAACTTGATAGTGATTCCTCTAGTTGATCAAAAACTAACTTTGGGGGCAGTAAACAAATTGATTGGGGCTTTGCCTCGCAATTTACATTCTGCAACAATTGGAATGGGCCTTGCAATACAAGAGAAAAACTCTTTGTTACATTTTGTAAAATCTTTGTTGAATAGAGATGTGAGATTATCTTTAGATGCTAGTGCACTAATTCCTGATGTTTTACCACTTTTAGCAAACAAGAATGTTGTAGTGACCCCACATGCAGGGGAATTTAAGAGATTGTTTGGGATTGTTCCACCTGATTCTAAAAATGAGCGAATTAAACTTGTAGAAACTAAAGCAAAAGAATTCGGAATTACGGTTTTGCTAAAAGGCGCAACTGATATCGTATCTGATGGCACTACAACATATCTTAATGAGAAAAAAACTCCTGCAATGACAGTTGGAGGAACTGGTGATGTTCTTTCTGGATTAGTTGCTGGATTATTATCAAATAACAGAAATCCTTTAGAATCTGCAGCTGCTGCCACATTCATCAATGGATTGGCAGGCAAATCTGCACAAAAACGATTAGGATTACACATGACTTCGATGGATCTTTTAGATGAAATTCCATCTGTAATGAAGCCATTTGATAAAATAATGTGACTAGAATGATTCCGATAAAATATGTAGATGTTCACTTGGATGAACTTGTTTCTGATTTACAGACATTAATTCGTCAACCAAGCGTTTCAGCAAAAAATGAGGGAATTGAAGAATGTGCAACCCTTGTTCAAAAGTTATTAAAAAAATCTGGAATCAAATCAGAAATTTTACGATTAAAGAAAGGTGTTGCACCAATAGTTTTTGGTGAAGTAAAATCAAAACAAAATCCAAAAAAAACTCTAATGTTTTACAATCATTATGATGTTCAACCTGCAGAACCATTTGATTTATGGGATGATCCTCCATTCAGTGGCATTAGAAAAGGAAACAAAATTTTTGGACGTGGTGCAACTGATGATAAGGGTGAATTAATCACTAGAATCAAAGCTGTTGAAGCATGTTTGAAAACAACAGGTGATGTACCTTGCAATGTAAAATTTGTAATTGAAGGTGAAGAAGAAACTGGCAGTGCTCATATTGAAGAATATTTGAAAAAATACAAAAAGAAATTTTCTTGTGATGGTGTGATTTGGGAATTTGGCTATGTTGATGCAAAAAATAGACCTATCATAGGGCTTGGAATGAAAGGATTACTTTTTGTTGAATTATCTGTAAAAGAATCCCTTAGAGATGCACATTCAAGCTTGGCAGTATTAATTAAAAATCCTGCATGGCGATTAATTGAGGCTGTACATACACTTCGAAATTCTGATGGGAAAATTCTCATCAAAGATTGGTACAAAGAAGTATCCTCTTTATCCAAAAATGATTTGAAAATAATTCAAAAAGAACCATTTGATGAAAATATGTTCAAAAAAGAATTTGGAATCAAATCATTTGTAGGAAATATGAAAGGAATGGATGCAAAAAAAGCCATGGTTGGAGGAGCCACCTGTAATGTTGCTG
>CALFHG010000225.1 GCA_937875805.1 uncultured Nitrosopumilaceae archaeon | reverse complement strand
ACCAACAAGTATGCTGCAACCTCTGCTGCCATTATAGGACTTGGTTGTGGTGTTTCATCATGGCTTTGGTCTGCTGATTCAATGTATGGAGAAATTACTCTTTCTTCAACTGGACATCTTCTCCCTCTTCTAATTGGAAATGTCGTATCAATTTCTGTGGGCTTGGGTATTACACTTGTTGGAAGTATGATAAAACCTGAAAACTTTGATTTTCATATTATGAAACAAAAAATCCTAGTTGTTGATGACAAGGTTCGTTCCATGTTAAAACATGATACTGATGAAGAATTTCTTCAACGCTCTCTGAAATTTTGTAAAAGAGCTGGTTTTTCAATATCTATTTTTCTTGTAATTGTCTGGCCTGCATCTTTCTATCTGGCTGAATTTGTCTTTGAGGAACAATCATTTCATCTTTGGATTTGGCTTGCAATAATTTGGGCATTTGCTGCAGCAGGAATCATAATATTTTTGCCATTAATTGAGGCTAGAAAAAGTATCAGTGAAATTTTTCACAAGGCAACAATAGATTCAGATATGATGGAACAATCTGATTATTCTCATTTCTCTGGAAATGATTCTCCTGTAATGAAAATTTTAGTACCTATAGATGGTTCTGCAAGATCATTGAAATCCCTTTATCATGCTAATTATCTTTTCAGAGGAGCTGCCAAAGTAAGGATTTATTTATTACATGTAATAGAGTGGACTGATGAAAATGAAGAAAACATCGATGAAGAATTAGCATCTCAGATTCAAGAAGAAGGTAGATTGATTCTTAGAAGTGTTGTTGTACCTAAACAGATCAATGATTACAAACGTATTGTCAAATTGGGAGATCCATCTGAAAAAATTGCAGAACTTGCAGACAAGCTAAAAGTCGATATGATAATTATGAGCAAAAAGGGGATAGGAAAATCTACTTCAGACTTGGGTCAAGTAACACAGAAAGTACTCAAGCTAACATCAAAGCCTGTGGTTCTACTAGAATAGGCACAAAATCTGTGTTTGGGTGAAAAGTCTAGCACTTTTTTTGGAAAATTGTCTATTTTAGCCTCTATGGACATATTCTTGATATCTTTGAGAATTTGTATGATGCTTTGATGTTTAGACAATTCTCTTAACAACTTATCTTGAATAATTTCTATGATTGTATTTTTTCTAATCTCTTTTACAACATGAAAACAACAAATCATCATTAGTTGTTCCAAATCACTTTTCTCTTTTCTGCCAATTGACTCTTTGGTAATTTCATACAATATTTCAAGATTTTTTTCATGATTTTTACAAAATTGAAT
Source organism: uncultured Nitrosopumilaceae archaeon (assembly GCA_937875805.1). Lineage (GTDB taxonomy): Archaea > Thermoproteota > Nitrososphaeria > Nitrososphaerales > Nitrosopumilaceae > Nitrosopumilus. The sequence goes on along the minus strand of CALFHG010000225.1, from coordinate 100 downwards.
TTTTTTTGTCTTTGTAAAATTATTACTTTGAACAACAAATTTAATCTGAATCATTGTATATATTATGAAAGTATGAAAGATAGCATCTTATCTTGTAAAG
>CALFHG010000224.1 GCA_937875805.1 uncultured Nitrosopumilaceae archaeon | reverse complement strand
ATAAAAAATGGATGGAGTTTGTAAAAGCCAAAGTTTGGCAGGCTACGACCACTGGCAGTGTTTCGGTTTTTGTAATGTTGTCATTTTTTACTGTATATAGAGAAGGATTTGAAACTGTATTATTTTACCAAGCAATGTCTGGGTTTGCAAAATATATGGAATTTTATGTTGCTCTAGGTTTTATTTTAGGTATCTTATCGCTTTTGGGATTGTTCTTTGTAATGAAAAAACTTGGAAAGCGATTACCACTACGTGCATTATTTGGATTGACGATGGGAGTTGGAGCATACCTCTCAATTGCATTTTTAGGAAATGCAATACGAGAACTTCAGATATTGGATATTGTACCTTACACTAGTATGATAGGAATAATTCCAAGATTGGATATCAATCTTGCAGCGATGACTGGAATTTATCCTACACTAGAAACGGTAATTGCTCAGATCATATTATTGGGAGTCTATTTACTTGCATCATCATATGTACTGGTATTGAGGCCAAACAAGGAAAAACAACTGGTATCCATGAGAAAATCTAGAGGCGTAAAAGATGCCCAATAATCAAAGAGTTAGAGTGGGAATTGACGTTGGAGGAACTTTTACAAAGGCAGTTGCAATCGATGTTAAGACTGGATCAATTATTTCAAAATCCACTGTACCCACTACACATTCATCTGAAAGAGGTGTTTCAGAAGGAATAGTACAAACTATCTCAAATATATTAAATGATTCTGAAATTGAATTGAAAAATATTGAATTAATTTCCCATAGTACAACTCAGGCAATCAATGCTCTTTTAGAATCTGATACCTCTAAAGTTGGGATAATTGCAATGGGAGTTGGTCCTGAAAGAAAAGATGTGATTAAACGTACCAATTTACAAGACACAAAAATTAATTTTGATCAAGACATCCGTACATGTCATGCATTTTTAGACACTTCCCATTTAATTTCCGAAGAAGAAGTGAAAACAACAATTAAAAATCTACAAAGCAAGGGTGCTAAAGTAATTGTTGCAACTGAATCTTTTGGTGTAGATGATCCTTCAAATGAATTGTTTGTTATGAAAAACGCTGCAGATCTTAACATTCCTTCTACTGCATCCCATGAAATTTCTGGAACTTATGGACTTGAAATTCGTACTCTAACTGGTGCAATAAATGCAAGTGTATTGCCAAAAACTTTTCAGGTTGCAAATTTTGTAGAACAAGCAATTCGTGATGCGGGAATTAATGCACCACTAATGATTATGAAAGGAGATGGAGGTGTTACAAGCATGGATACTTTTAAGACAAAACCTGTTCTTACCATATTGTCTGGTCCTGCA
>CALFHG010000223.1 GCA_937875805.1 uncultured Nitrosopumilaceae archaeon | reverse complement strand
AGTAATATTACGACTAAGTAAATGACATAATTGATACAATTTCAATTTCCACTCGTTTATTGATCCACTCGTTTGTCCACTCGCTTTATTTGTGTGTGTTTGTGTGTATATGTAAATCAGGCACAAGGATAGACCTAAACCTTAAAGCGAATCGATAATCATTAATTTTTAATTGAAAATCTTTCTTGACGAAAACATGAGAAACAAAAGACTTGTTGCAAGATTAAAAAAACTAGGATTCACTTTAGTATTCAAGTCAGCAGGGTTGAGTGATTATGACTTGGAAGATTGGTTGGTAAAAAGAAATGACATTGTTATGATTACGCAAGACGTTCAGTTTGATATGAAATTCGTAGAAAACAAATCTTTTCTGATTGATGTTGATGAATCTGTGGAAGGTTGTGTCGTTCTGATTAGCCATTTTATGAGTCAGTTTGAGGAAACAAAAGTTTTAAAAAGCATATAATTTCAAGAAAATCATGCAACCTAAAGCACTAAAAAAATATTGGGCAGAAAAAAATAAAGCAAATAAAACATTGCCAAGAAAATTAACACCGTCAGAAAAGAGTGCAGAAAGTGCAACTCTCATTATGAATCAACTTAACGCACATAACGCTAAAAAAAGACAATTAGCAAATCAGGATAAAAATGCTGTAATTCGAGAAGCACCTAAAGATGGATTACCATAATGGGTAAATGGATAACAAAACCAAGTGGCAAAAAAGTATTTTTGGCAACAAATAATCCTCATACTGAATCTGAAAGATATATTATCAAACAAGAAAATGATGCAAAAAATGAACGTAAGCAATTCATTAATGACTTTAACAAAATGGCAGATGATAAGAAATTAAAATTACTAAAAGACGTATCAATGAACAAAGATGAACGTGATGATTTTATGAAATCAGGAAAAACAGCAAATGACCTTGCAGAAAATTATAATGATGGTAGAGAAGTTCTTGCAGATATATCCACAAAGTTAGGATATGATTATTCTGTATGACCCAAACTCTTAGAGAAAAAGCGATTGCAATACACTACAAAAATAAAAAGATCAACATGAAAAAAATTGCAGAACCTATTTTAAAATATAAGATAGAAGAAGTCAACTACAATAATAAATCCGATATACCTAAAATTACTAAACAAAACATCTACTATGGTGACAATGAAAATCAAACTCATTCAGAACAATCCTTTAATGCAAAAGGTGGACGAGATTATAGTAATTTTCAATTAGGAAAATCATACAAAGATATGATGAAAAGCCAAGAAAATCAACCCTTGTCAGATGGCTACACTACTGAAGCACCTAGATTAACTGAAGCAGAAATATTGAGATTGACCAAATTAAAAAGTGGGAAAACACCATTGGAAATACATGAACTTTTGAATAGAACCCACGAATATCCAAAAAATGCAAGTGGCTTAATACAATTATTCAATGCACCGATTCATGCAGAAAGAAAGGAATATGAGGAAAATATTCCATCTGGAGATATTGAAAATACACCGCCAATATTCCCTACATTAGTTCAGGGTGGGTTTGTGACCTTTGATCCCTTTACTGCAAGACAGGAGAAAACAAAACATCTTGTAACTGGAATTGGACCACTTACGCCAAAAGAAAAAATTTTAGATGATGGTAGGTTGTAGGGAAACTTTAAGGGACATTATTCATGACGGCAATGGAAGGGTGGATATGGGTCACATTACATAATGGCGAAAGAAGATTAATCAAAGATAATAATCAATACAAAAATCAAAACAAAGATAATTCATATCATTTGTCACAAGATGAATCTGATAAATTGAGGAAAAGTTGGGAGAGAAAGAATCCAAATATTGATTTGCAAGATGATGATTGTCCTGATTGCATGATGTGTCCTGAATGTAATACGCCCATAACTAAAAAGAATCAAGGGAGATGCACGAAATGTAAAGTTGCATTTGATTGGACATGACCCCTGAACAACGAAAGAAGTTAGGTGCAATGGGAGTTCTAAATCAAAATAAGAAAAATCTAATTGTTGTTGATGTTGACCCAACTGTTTTAGATAAACAATATGCTAAATATTTTCTACAAGCACATGAACAAAAAATTCAATCTCGCTTTGAGGGAACCGTACAAAAATCAATCAATCTCAATGACTTGGATAGAATGTTTGGTAAATCATTTGGGTTTAGATCCGTAAGAGGTGATGAGGATCTAACTGGCAAATTATTAATGAACAGGGTGGGCAAATTTGGAGTGGATATAGAATGACCCCCGACCAATTAAAAGCATATCATGCAAAAAATAATTCTAAATCTGATATTGGTTATGCA
>CALFHG010000222.1 GCA_937875805.1 uncultured Nitrosopumilaceae archaeon | reverse complement strand
GAATACCTACAAGGCAATCTAAACCTAACAAAGAACTATGAGCATAAACTCATTCACTCTATCAAAAAGAAACTAAAAACACTCTACGAGATTGATTATCCACTACTTTCTAGGCGGAGAAATAACTTACGGCTTGGGAAGCTGACGTCATACCAGACTAAACTAACTCCGCCTAGAACAATTTCATCAACTATGATTAAATATCTTAATTAATAATTCAAAACATGGATGCAAGATGTCCTGAATGTGAAAAGGTTGCAATATTAGATGATGATGTAACAAATGTGAAATGTCCTCATTGCAATTTTGAAGCAGATTATGAAACCTATCTTGAAATTATGAAAGATCAAGCAATCAATATGTCAGCTGATTATATTCCAGATAGACCTGGAATTTAATTACCAATAGTTTCCTTTATCAGAGCAATCTAAATGAGCTCCACAATTAGGACAAAACATATGACATGCTTGCATGTCCACCATTTTATTATCACATCTTGGACATTTGATCTCTTCAGCCATGCCTATCATTGTAAATCTTGATTTAAAAATAATGTCCAAAGGTTAATTAGTCGTTTGACTTTTTTTTGAAATAATTGGCAAACTTTAAACTTACAATCTCTGACATTAAAGGAAAATCAGTTTCAAAAGAACTCAAAGATAGCGATGCCAATCAATTATTAGGATTACAATTAGGAAATGAAACTGATGCATCAATTGTGGGACTAACTGGAAAATTAAAACTTACTGGAGGCAGTGATAAATCTGGAGTTCCAATGAGAAGTGATCTTCATGGTGGAGCAAGAAAAAGAATTTTACTTGTTAAAGGTGTTGGTTTACAAGATACAGAACATGGAATACGAAAAAGAAAACTAATGCGAGGAAATCTAGTGTCAGAAGAAATCTATCAAGTAAATTGTAAATTTGATGGAGAATTACCAGTTGAAGCTCCTGTAGAAGAAGCAACAGAAGAAAAAACTGAAGATAAAAAAGAATAACTTAACATATACCGATTCTACTTTTTGACACATGCATTGGAGAGAAACTCTTCCTGATTGGTACATCAAAAAATATGGTTATCAACCATGTGTTAACATTGGTACTGCAGGTCACGTAGATCATGGAAAAACTACTCTAATTCAAGCTTTAACTGGTTCTTGGACTAGTGTACATAGTCAAGAGCTTAAACGTGGTATTACAATTCGTGTTGGTTATTCTGATGCAGCATTTTACAAATGTAAAAAATGTGCAGAACCTCTAGGATATTCTACAACTCCAAAATGTAATAATTGTGGAAAAGAAAGTGAATTATCTAGAGTTGTAAGTTTTGTAGATAGTCCTGGACACGAAAGTTTAATGGCAAATATGCTTTCAGGCTCTGCATTAATGGATGGTGCACTACTTTTGGCTGCAGCAAATGAAAAAGTTCCAAAGCCACAAACAAAAGAGCATCTCTTAGCACTACAAACTCTTGGAATTAAACAGATAGTAGTAGTTCAAAATAAAGTAGATTTACTTTCATATGAAGAAGCTCTTGCAAATTATCAAGAAATTACAACATTTGTTAAAGGAAGTTATGCTGCAAATGCGCCAGTAATTCCAATTTCAGCACAATCTGGATTAAACATTGATGCATTAATTGGTGCAATTGAATCAACAATCAAAACACCAGAAAGAGATGAAAAAGCAGATACTGTAATGCATGTTTTACGCTCTTTTGATGTAAACAAACCTGGAATAAAATTAAAAGATATCAAAGGTGGTGTTATTGGTGGTAGTCTTACCCAAGGTGTATTCAATATCGGTGATGAAATTGAGATTAAACCTGGAATTATGAATGAAAAGAAAAAGACATACGAGCCATTACTTACTGAAATTGTATCTTTAGGAACTGCAGCAGGAATTGTTGAATCAGTGAAACCAGGTGGCTTGGTTGCTATTGGAACAAAATTAGATCCATCAATGACTAGAAGTGATTCATTTATCGGTTCTGTAATAGGTAAACCTGGAACACTTCCTGATAATTCAACTTTGTTAAAATTAGATGTTAACTTGTTTGATTCTGCAGTAGGTATAACTGAGGATATTAAAGTCCAACCAATTTCTACTGGAGAATTACTTCGACTTAACATTGGTACTGCTCCAGTTTTAGGTACAGTCAAAAAAATAAAATCAACGAATGTTGAGATAGAACTAAGAAGACCTGCATGCATATTTGAAGGTGGTAATGTTGCAATCAGTAGAAGAATTACTGAAAGATGGAGACTCATTGGTGCAGGTATAGTTGGTTGAAGTAATCTGTGACACAAATTTCCTAATTCATCTAGCAACTAAAAGAATCAAAAATTTAGATAATCTAGATGTAGAGATAGGTCAAATTACATTTGTTATACCACAAGTTGTAAAAAATGAATTACTTGAATTAGAAAAAAATCCTGAAAAAAAGCAAGATATTCAAGCAACTCTAAATTATGTTAAAAATTTTAAAACAATACCAATACTTGGTTCATTTGCTGATAAAGAATTGATAGATTATGTCTCAAAAAATAGAGTAATTATAGCTACAATGGATAAAGAATTAAAAAAACAGATTAAGATACTTGGAAGTTCTATTTTATCCATACATAATGATAAGATTGTTCTTGAAAATTAGGAAACTTTATTTTAAAATTAATTATTTAAATAACCATGTCTGAATTTTCTATAACCAGTTCTGAT
>CALFHG010000221.1 GCA_937875805.1 uncultured Nitrosopumilaceae archaeon | reverse complement strand
GTTACATCCAAAGAATTAACTGAAATAATCTCAAACACTGCAGAATCCTGAAACAATACAGGGCCACCTGCAGACATGGAATATGCAGTAGATCCAAGGGGCGTGGATACAATAATGCCATCACTGTTGTCGTGCCATACTTCATCTCCATTTACTCGTAGAGTATGTTCCATCAATATTGCACTTTTAGATGAAAATACGGCAACATCATTTAACACAGGATAGATATTCTTTCCATCAATCTTTACTCCAAGTCTAGGAACTTCTTCTACAGTGTACTTTTGTTTTTTTAAGACATTAACGTATGTTGGGAATTCTCGAAGATCAATTTGGGCCAAAAATCCACTTGCCTCTCCCTCACTAATTCCCAACACAGGTAATGTAGAATCAAAAGTTCTATGAAAATAATTTCGAACTCCTTTATCCCCACCTAAAACAATAATGCAATCAGCCTGCGGATTTTTAGATTTTGTAATTGGAAATGATTTGATTTCTGATTCATCTAGAATTTTTTTGATAATCTTTGCAGCTGATTCTGTAGTTCCAGAACCGTAGATTCCTATTTGCATCGATGTACCAGTCAATTTAGTTCAATAAAAGAATAATGTGTCATAAATCTCGAAATTTTACCAAATTGTAAAAATATGAAGCATTGGTTTGAACTGTGCCTTTTTTAGGAATTTTTTGCAACCCTACATTATTTGATTCTAGTGCAGCTTGGGCAGCACCCCCAGCAAAACAAAGTGCCCACAAAAAGTCCTTCTCTTTGAGCATAGTGCAAGTAAATGCTGAACAAAAAATATCACCAACTCCAGTCGTATCATGAATACGAAGATTAGGCAATGTTATTGAATAAATTTTATCTTTAACCAACAACGAGACATTAGATTTATCAGTTAACAACACATATTCAACTCCTTTTTTCTGTAATGCCAACATCATTTCATCATGAGTGCCACTAACAATTTGTTGGGACTCTTCAGGATTTACCTTTATTGCATTAACATCAGATAAATCAAGATCAGTTTTTTCCAAAAAAATATTATTTTGAGAATCTTTACGTCTCAAAAATCCCTGTGGGTCAACAAAAAGAAAATTGGAATCACTTTTAAT
>CALFHG010000220.1 GCA_937875805.1 uncultured Nitrosopumilaceae archaeon | reverse complement strand
GATTAATTTCGTGTAACATATCAAATAGTGAACAAGAAAGGTAACAACGTTAAACCTAGTTTACACTGTTAAATGAATAAAAAGAAATTAAAAAGGATATAAAACTTATTTTCTCTTTGCGGTAATTGCTAACCAGTAAATTAAACCTGGAACTAAACCAACAATAAGTGGTATGAATACCGGCCATGCATCTGCAGAACTTGCCATATTAAAAAACGCAAACTAATCCTATTTAAATCCATCTTGAAGTCTGAATTTCAGCATAGATCGTTGAGATTAGAAAGTGGACCGGACGGAATTCGAATCCGTGACCCCCCGCGTGCAAGGCGGGTATACTACCAGGCTATACTACCGGCCCACAAGAAGAATGAATAAAGTGTGGATTTTAATTGTTGTCTTCTCGGTAAGAATTTTATTTGAAATCACGATAATTCCAATATGGTACTTTTAGAATCACAAATTAAACTAAAAACAGGCGATATCGCACCTGATTTTGAATTAATGGGAATTGATGATAAAACACATTCAATAAATGATTATTCCAGTTACAAAGGAATTTTAGTAATTTTCATGTGTAATCATTGTCCATATGTTAAAGCAAAAGTAGATGCTCTCAATGAACTATATGAAAAATGTGGAACGGACATAGCAATTATTGGAATTAACAGTAATGATTCTACGGATTATCCAGAAGATAGTTTTGATGCCATGAAACAAACTGCCAAAGAGAAAGGATTTGAATTTGATTATCTAGTAGATGAAACACAAGAGATTGCCAAGAAATATGGTGCAATGTGTACTCCAGATCCTTTCTTATTTAATGCACAAAAACAATTAGTTTTTCATGGAAAAATAGACAATGCCATGAAACCAGATGATAAAGTTACTGAAAAAACAATGATTGTCAATATGGAGAAATTGTTATCTGGAGAGAAAATTGAAAAAGACTTTGACCCTTCAATTGGCTGCTCAATCAAGTGGAAGGAAAATTAAACTTAAATGAGTCTAGCCTAGAGATTTGTTCGTGGGCTCGTAGCTCAGCTTGGCTGGAGCGTTCGACTGATAATCGAAAGGTCATGTGTTCGAATCACATCGGGCCCATTTTTTATCATTTCAAATTTTGAGAGACAGTTTGAGACCATTGTAAAATATCTCCAATTTTTTCAGATGTCAAATCAGAATTTATTTTAGTTTTTTTAGATACTTTTCCATAAAGTATTAATTTCATATGTTTTCCAAATTTCTCTTTTATAGGATTAATAGAATCTGCAAAAAAGTTTAGACCTTCATCAGTTTTGGAAAATATCACAATTACTAAAATGCCAGGTTTTTGTTTCCATATTTTTCCTATTAATTTTTGAAAATCAAGATCAAATAATACATTGATTGCAGATGACATATCCCCCAAATGAGAAACCTTCCACCCATCAGAATGGTAAACTGCTGAAGCTGCTTCTGAATACAATCTACTTTGTGCATCAGACGCCATGACAATTATATTCTTTTTTGGATCAGATACAACCTGAAGTTGATTAAAGATTTGAAGAGATTTTGAAATAGTAGTCATTAAAAGATTTTGTTCGGATGCTCCAATTTTTCCATCATCATACAGATTTTGTACATGATCAATAGAGGGAAAAATTACTTCCAGAACCAATCGATTCACTGTACCCCCAGAATGTAAACAATTACGAATTAGAGAATAAATTTGATCTTCAGTACCTTTGACTAAATATTCAAGATATCGAGGAGATATTTTAAAATAATCATCAGGGAAGTTGAATGATTCTTGTCCAGGTTCTAAAAACCATAAAGTAACATTTCCAATATTTTTTTGTCGGAGTAATCCTTCTACTGCAAAAACTTTGAGATACTTTGACATTGTTATTCTATTGATACCAATTTTTTCAGAAATCTCAACACCAGACATTCCAGAAACAGAATCATCTAAAATTAAAATTAGTTTTTCTCTTATTTCCTCAACAGAATAACCTTTTCCCATAATGCTCTTGGGTCACGGTATTCTATAAAGGCTAATTTTCATCTAGAAAATCGAGGTCAAATTTATAATAAAACATTATATACTTAGTACTTTATTGTACGGTAAGGAAAAGTAAATTGCCAAAAGCCGGATTCAAATCAATCACTGTTTCAGAAACTGTTTATGATAAATTCCACGACGTTTATCAAAAGAGTAAAGACGACCTAACAATGAAAGGAGTCAACAGTTTTGCCGGTTATGTAACTTACATGTTAGAGGAGATGATGCAAAAGGACAAGACCTTTGCAAGATATGCTCCAAAAATAGAAAAAATTTCAGTTGATGATGACCGTGTTATTCTTAAAGATAATATCAAAAATAGAATTGCAGAAGTTGCAATTCAAAAAGGTGAATTATTTTGTCAGCTCTGTGATGAGAAAGATTGTGTCCATGTTGGATTTGTATTCTCATTACCAGATGTTTATGAAGTTCTAAACTCTAGAGGAATTAAAAATCCAAGATAAGTGGAGGAGGTGGGATTCGAACCCACGAACTCCTGAAAGATAGGATCTTAAGTCCTACATCGTTGGCCAGGCTTGATTACTCCTCCAAAAGGATAAAAATCTGAGCGAAATTTAACAGTTTAGAGTGAATTTGCCCAGAATCAAGAATTATAAGGATTTTCTACAGGGTGAATTTGTGCTTCGGTAGCTCAGTCTGGTAGAGCGTTACATTGGTAATGTAAAGGTCACGGGTTCAGATCCCGTT
>CALFHG010000219.1 GCA_937875805.1 uncultured Nitrosopumilaceae archaeon | reverse complement strand
AAACTGTATCACTGGTAACAATCAATCTGGAAGAAAGTTAAAACCAGGTGCAAAACCTGATGAGATGTTTCCTATTGATGTATGGAGAGAAGAGAAGAGAGAGAATGAATTTGAACCAATAATTCCAAGTTCTCGTCCTCCAGGATATGCAAGAAAGAAACAAGAAGGTATTCCAAAATCAGCAAAACAAATTCTTCCAGTCGGAATTTTTATTATAACAATTATAGGAGTTGTTGCTTGGTGGGGGGTTGATTTGATTGTTCTTGCTACGGCTACAGGAGGAATGGCAATTGGTGTAGGGTTAGCATTACAAGAAACCTTGCAAAATTATTTTGCATATTTTCTCATTAGAAAAGATAAGATATTTGTTGAAGGTGAGCGCATAAAACTTGATACAGGATATAATGGTTATGTACACAAAATTACACCTAGAGTAACATATCTTCGAGATGCATTAAACGAATCTATCGCAATAATTCCAACAAGACAATTAGTCAATGCACAGGTAATTAATTATACACAGGGAATAAAGATGGTACCTGCAATTGTAGATGTTGGTGTTTCTTATCTTAATGATCCTAAACAAGTTTCAGCTATTCTTGTAAAAGTTGGAAAACGTGCAATGAAAGAAGTTGTTGATGGTAAAGGTAAACATCTTATCAGACAAATTCGATGTCCATATTTGGAATATAACCGACCAAGTTGTGGTTGTGATAAAGATATTCACGTAGATATTAATCAACCAATTGTAAGATTTAATCAGTTTAATGATTCTGCATTAGATTTTTCATTATGGGTTTATGTTAGAGATTACGGTGCACAATTCAAAACTAAAACTGATATGAGAATGATCATGTATGAAGAGTTTAAAAAATATGATATTAGAATTCCATGGCCAATTAGAACAGTATATCAAGGAGATGAAAAACGTGAACAAGAAGAAATTGACAAGTTAAAGGATCAAAGAAATAAGGTCATTGATGAATATGGTATTGGAGATATTGGTCACGGTAGTGGCGAAAGTGAGTGATCTTCTCAAAACTTAAGAATCCCATTAATTCACATTTTCTTGTTGAGTAAATTATCAGTAATTGCAGGTAAATCTTCTGAAGATTTAGCAAAAAAACTATCTAAAAAAATAAAGGCAAATCATGTAAAATCAGAAATTAGAATTTTTGCTGATGGTGAGAGTAAAATAACACTAAATGGAAAAATATCTAAAAAACAATCTATTGTCGTACAATCAATTTACCCTCCAGTTGATACAAATCTAATTCAGGCATTATCACTAATTTCAAAAGCTAAAGAAACATCCTCTGAAGTAATTGCTGTAATTCCCTATATGGGATATGCAAGACAAGATAGGGAATTTTTACCAGGAGAAATCATAACAATGAAAGTACTGGGAAAATTATTCAAAGGTGCTGGTGCATCAAAAATTATAGCTGTTGATATTCACAGTATGATAGGTTTCAAGCATTTTACGATAAAAACAAAGAATGTATCTGCAATTCCTGAACTTGTACAATATATTAAAAAATTGAGCCTGAAAAATCCTTTAGTTGTATCACCAGATCAAGGAGGAAAAGAAAGAGCTAAAGAATTTGCTAAAGAATTAGGCTCAAAATACATTGCTTTAGAAAAAACAAGAGATAGAAAAACAGGAAAAATTCAGATAAAAACAAAGAATATTGATGTAGCAAATAGAGATTTAATTTTAGTTGATGATATGATTAGTACTGGAGAAAGTATTGTCAAA
>CALFHG010000218.1 GCA_937875805.1 uncultured Nitrosopumilaceae archaeon | reverse complement strand
AAGATAGTTTGATTGACCGAGGAGTACTACTAGCACTTGTGTTAAACAAACTCTCATCAAATGGAAAAATAAAAAATTGAATATTGAACAAATAGAAAACTCGTTTAAAGCAACTGCCAACAAAAAATGCTCCATTGCCAAAAAAGGGATGGTTTCATCAGCATTTCCTAATGCTACAAAGGCAGGAGTTGAAATGCTCAAAAAAGGTGGTAATGCAATTGATGCTGCCTGTGCAACTGCACTGGCATTAGGCGTATGTGAGCCCCAGGCCTCTGGGTTGGGTGGACAATCTATGGGCATTATCTATGTCAATGGGAAATCATACGCCATTGATGGTTCTAGCCGTTCTCCTTCTTTGGCAAATTCATCCGTATATGCCAACAAAAAAAATCGACGTCTTGGATACAAATCAACTACAGTTCCAAGTACTCTTGCAGTAATTGGATTTTTACATGAACGATATGGTAGATTAGAGTGGCAAAAGATTGTTGCTCCATCCATCAACATTGCAAAAAAAGGATACAAAATTACTCAACTTCAACATGACTTACAAGAACGGGAAAAAGAAAATTTTCTTTCAATAAAATCAAAATCTGGTGCAAAATATTTCTTAAAAGATGGTCTTGAATCTTATGATGTTGGAGATAGATTCATTCAAGAAGATCTGGCTGAAACTTTTACAGCGATTTCCGAATATGGATATCGTGTTTTCTATCAGGGTGAAATTGCAAAAAAAATAGTTCAAGATATGAAAAAAAATCAAGGGTTAATTCAAGAAGAAGATTTGGCATACATCCCTGAACCTTTGATTCGAAAACCAATACGTAGAAACTACCGTGGTGTATCTGTTGTCACTTTACCCCCTCCAGCCGCAGGCCGAACTTTACTTCTTACACTTATGATGTTGAATCATTTACCTTCAAAGTTTTTGCGTAGCTCAACACCTAGTTCTTATCATTTTGTTGCAGAAACTTTTAGAAAGGCATTTTTGCACAGATTACAACGACCATTTGATCGTCATACATATGATCAAATTCAAGACAAACTACACTTACAACGAAGTTTTGCAAAACAGATGGCTGAATCAATTCACAATTCAATGGATGCAACATTACCTATGATTGATCCTGATTTTGGAGGTGAGGATACTACACACCTCTCAACCATGGATGATGAAGGAAATGCTGTGGGTATTACCCAATCTATAGAACTAGCTTATGGCTCTAAAGTGGCAGCAGGGGGACTTGGATTTCTATACAACAATTACATGTCTGCATTTGAATTTACAAATCCCAATCATCCTTACTATATTCGACCTAATTCTATTCCATGGACTTCGGTATCCCCTGCATTGATTTTCAATAATTCAAAACTTTGGATGGTTATTGGCAGTCCAGGCAGTCAGAGAATATTCTCAACAATCACGCAATTTCTTTCAAGAATAATTGATGGGGATTTACCTATGAATCAGGCAATTGAAAGACCTCGATTTCATTGTTCTATAGGTGGTACTGTGAGTATAGAGCAAGATGGATTTCGTAATGAAATAGTTGATTATCTAAAAGAGATGGGTTATGAAATTTCTATAAAAGATAGATATTCATTTTATCATGGTGCCATTCATGCAACAATGAAAC
>CALFHG010000217.1 GCA_937875805.1 uncultured Nitrosopumilaceae archaeon | reverse complement strand
AAACTACGGTAGAAACACCTGAGGCAGAGGCTACAGTAGAAACTACGGTAGAAACTACGGTAGAAACTACGGTAGAAACTACGGTAGAAACACCTGAGGCAGAAATCGAATTTGATGATTTCTAACCTCTAGAAGAATAATTCTTCTTTTTCTTATTTTTTTTATTTTAGTTAATCAACAAATTATAAAATATCCCTCTGTGAATTTGTTAATACGTCATGACAGATCTTTATCGATTACTTCCAGAAGAGATGGAACAACTAGTAATGGATATGGGTTACCCTAGATATCGAGCAGATCAAATTTTACTACCGCTTTATTATAAATTCCCAAAAGACCTCAATGACATACCTCAACTTCCTAAAAAATTAAGAGATGACTTGATTGCAGGAGGATATACAATTGGTTCTGCAAAAGAAACTCATCGTATTGTAAGTGATGATGGCGATACAACAAAACTATTACTCAATTTATCTGATAATAATTCTGTAGAGGCTGTTCTGATGCAATATGATCCATCTAAAATTGGTGGTCATCCACGTTCAACCATTTGTGTTTCTACTCAAATAGGGTGTGCCATGGGGTGTGTGTTTTGTGCAACCGGGCAAATGGGATTTGAAACAAATCTAAAGGCAGAACATATTGTGTCACAAGTAATTCATTTTGCAGAGATATTACAGCAAAGAGGAGAACATGTAACAAATTTAGTTTTTATGGGTATGGGAGAACCTATGGCAAATTATGATGAAATGATTCGTTCTGTAAAAATTTTAACACATGATAGAGGATTTGGATTGGGTCAAAGACACATTACAATTTCTACTATTGGAATTAAATCTGGAATTGAAAAACTAGCTGAAGAAAATCTACAGATAGGTCTGGCAATTTCTCTTCATGCTCCAAACAATGGATTAAGAAAAAAACTAGTTCCTACTGCTAGTCCTAATTCAGTAGAGGAAATAATTGAACTAGGTGGAAATTATTTTAAAAAAACTGGACGTCGTGTAACATTTGAATATGCACTTATGGCAGGAGTCAATGATTCGCCTGAAATTGCAAAAGAGTTGGCTATGCTTTTGAAGGGAAATGGCTCTCATGTGAATTTGATTCCAATTAATCCAACTGCAGGTGATTTTCAGCGTCCGTCAGAAAAAAACGTATTAGAATTTGAACAGATTTTATCTGAGGCAGGAGTAAATTGTACAGTTAGAATAGAAAAAGGCACAGAAATTTCTGCTGCATGCGGTCAACTTAGAACTGATCTTGCTGGCTAAAATCCACTAAATCTTTTCTAAGTCTTAAAATAGGGCTTTCAAGGATTTTACACACATGGCAACTAAGAAATCCTCTGGCCGTTCACATGGATTTAAGCATAAATCTAGATCTATTATGACAAAAAAGGC
>CALFHG010000216.1 GCA_937875805.1 uncultured Nitrosopumilaceae archaeon | reverse complement strand
TTTCTCTTCATTACTCCTCTTTATTTATCATTAATTATCTTTTTTTCAAGTCTGTCTTCTAGAGGGATCTCTATGAGATCACCCATTCTCAAATTCTTTAATCCTGTAGCAACTGCTTTTGCCCCTTCATCGTCTTTTTCTAATCCTAAAAGAGACATCAAATATGCGGCACCTGTTTTACCTGCCAATTCTCCGAAAACTATGCTTCGTCTATTTCCAACTGCTCTAGGAGGAATTGGTTCATAGGCTGCTGGATTTTTGAGAATTGCTGCAAGGTGTGTACCAGCTTTGTGTTTGTAAGCTGATGAACCTACAATAGGTTTTGAATCGTATGGTTTGATTGTTGTATAGTCTTCAATTAATCTCGATAAATCAAGTAACATATCTAATCTGAAATCATTTGGTGATTTGTAAAGATAAGTTAGTGCTACTGCAACTTCGGCAAGAGGTGGAATTCCCGTTCTTTCGCCAATTCCGTCAATTGTAGTGTGAATTTGATCAACTCCTGCATCACATGCTGAAAATGCGTTTGCAACTGCAAAGCCAATATCATTATGCACATGTGCATCCAATGGCACATTTACAACCTCTCTTACTTTTTTAACAAAATTATACATTCCAATTGGACGTAAAATTCCTACAGTATCTGGAAGACTAATTCTGTCAACTCCTGCGTCTTCAATGGCTTTACAAACTTTCAATAGAAATTCTGGCTCTGCTCTACTTCCATCCTCTACTGTAAATCTAATTTTAAGTCCGTGCGATTTTGCATATTCTACAGTACTAACTGCTCGTTCAAGTGCCTCTTCTCTTGATATTCGTAATTTATCTTTTAGATGAATATCTGAAATTCCTAAATATGCTGCACACCATTTTGCATCACAATCTAATGAAATGTCTATGTCTTCTTTGAGTGCACGTCCATGAGAAACAATATCTGCTTTTAATCCTTGTTTGATAATTGTTTTAGTTGCTTCTTTATGATCTTTTGAT
Organism: uncultured Nitrosopumilaceae archaeon; assembly: GCA_937875805.1. Taxonomy (GTDB): domain Archaea; phylum Thermoproteota; class Nitrososphaeria; order Nitrososphaerales; family Nitrosopumilaceae; genus Nitrosopumilus. The sequence goes on along the minus strand of CALFHG010000216.1, from coordinate 210 downwards.
ACTATTGGTGAAATTTCAATTTGATCAACTCCAAAATAATCTAACATCCATGCAATTTGGATTCTTTGTTTAATTGTAAATGAAACACCTGGATGTTGTTCTCCTTCTCTTAGTGTACTATCCAAAATTCTAATTTTCTTCGGATTTTTTTCATATGCGTTGTATATGTTAGCATAGTGATTCGGATCTTTCATTACTGATATCGTTGAT
>CALFHG010000215.1 GCA_937875805.1 uncultured Nitrosopumilaceae archaeon | reverse complement strand
TATTCAATTCCTTGCACAAATGTTTCATCATCTATAGAACCATCTGCCCACCATCCAGCATTATTTTTAATCCATTTGGGAAGAAGTTCAGTTTGGAAATCTATACCTATTTGACTAATTGAAACAATGTTGATTCCTTCTTGTTGAATTTTTTCAATGAGTTTTTTTAATTCATCTATTTGTAGAGAATTTGCTTGATTAGTATATGTGCCATTAATTATTGTAGAAAATTCTTGAGGATGGGATACTATTACTGCAAATCCGTATGTGTTTAATCCCTCAAGTGTTTTAGAAAGTGTTTCTTCGTGAGGGACTCCTACAAAAATATTTTTTTCTGGATCAAAAGTCCCTGTTGTACTAATTTCTGGAAATCGATATAATTTTTCACCTTTTAATGGAAATGGCGGAGATTCACCATGTAATAAACTAGAACTAAAATGTGTAAATCCGTTATCCATTGTTACTTGTACCGTGTCTTCGTTGAATCTATTTTGTGGAGGAATGAAAGTTTTTGGTGTAACATCTAATTTTTCTTCAATATCTTGAATTGATTGTTTTAATTGACTATTTTGTTGTTCCTTTGAAAATTCTGTAAATGGTAAATGTTCTGCTCCATGACTTGCTATCTCAAAAATTTTCTTTTCATTTTGTTCTTTTACGAAATTAAACACTTTGGTATCATCTCCAAAAGCACCAGTGATAATTCCTATCGTCAACGGAATTTCTTTTTTTGGATATTTTGTTTCTAAAAGTGCTTCAATTGTATTTGCAATAACTTTCTCTTCATTGTATGCTGGAATAATCACTGAAACCTTTGGATATGATTTTACGTCTGGTTGAATGTCTTCTCTGTACTTACTAAGTACAGCCATAGGTACAAAGAGCATTGTGGACCAAAATGAAATAGTCATTGCCCACAGTAAAATAATTCTTGTAGGGGATTCTAGTAATGTATATCCCTCATATGCAATCATTGCCCCGATTACAAATGGTGATGCAAGTAAGAAAAGTAAGAAGGATGACGGTCTACGAGGTCCAGTTTTATTTTTTGAATGCATTTTTCCTGTTGCGCCAATCATATGATACACTGTCATTCCCCCACCTAGTCCCATAGCTACCATGCTAATTGGTCCTAAAATGAAATACACAGAGCCAATCAAGAATGCAAAGATTGCACCTACTAGTATTAACATCACGGGGTCTTTCTTTGATTTTATTCTTGATTCATCTGTTGATCTTGTTTTTTCTTGTTTATCTTTAGAATTTGTTTTGTAACATGCTTTATGGTGCCAAAAATTTTTGTATCTTACTGATTTTTCATCTAGTTGTATTTCTTTATCACATGTAGTACATTTTACAAAGTTTGGATTTAGAAAAATTGTTTTATCTTTTTTAGAGATTTGTTTTTCCTCTGGATCATCTATAATTTCTAAAATTTCTAATTCTAAAAGATATTCGAGATATAATTTATCAGAGTTTGTGATCTCACTGTTTTGTTTTATTCTTTCTAATAGGTGATGATTTCGTCCCCAATCACCTTTTGATTGCTCTATGGCATCAGTTAATTTGTTAATTAGAAAATTTTTGTTCAATTTGTATTATTGATAATATTGAATTTGCAACTATATGTCAGTTAGTCATCAATTCTTTCCTTTGAGTCGATTTTTTGAGCATAATTCATAATTTAGAAAAATTATTCTAAAACTACTGAACTTCAATATCTAAATCTAATTCAGATAAGAGTCCATTCCACCATTTTGGGATAAATTCAGACATAATGCAACCGATTCTGCTTTCTTTATAGATCTTACGTATAGAAATGTAAATTATATTTAATCTACCTTGGATATAATTTTACGATAAGTATGCCCACACAAGTTGCAAGAAATTCTAATTGCCTTGACAGATGCTCTTCCTACTCGAAATCTAGAATTTATTCCAGGTGCAATGAATGATTTACATTTTTTACAAAATACCATACTAAGATAATATGGCATTCGAATTTTATGTCTAGTACTAATTCTTCGTGCAAGAAAAGCTTGTCTCTGAGAAAGTTCAGGATTTTCTCTTGCATTAGTAATTGCATTTTCAATAAGAATTTGCATTCTCTCCATTGCAATTTTTCTTACAGCCTGTTTCACAGTATAATCTAAAACTACACCTAAAAATTGGTTCTCATAAAAATTGAAAAATGCAGTCAGCGGGATTCGGACCCGCGTCACAGGGTTGGAAACCCCGAATACTAACCAGGCTATACTATGACTGCAATAAAATGAAAATTTTATTTCCTACATAAAAATGGTTTTTTCGCACTCATAGAGCATTCTGGCAACTACAACATGCCCTTCAAATGATTCATCACCAACAGAATAAAGATCTGTTATTTTGGTTTCTACTGAATCAGAGAAATGTCCCTTTTGGAATCCCCCAACAACAATACATGCATCATCATCAATCTCCTTTGCAATTTTTTCATATGTACTCTTAGTGCCTTTTGTAGAAAAACCAAATACTTTGGATGGATTTATCTCATCAAGTAGTTCAGAAAATGTTTTTTCTTCAATTTCCAATAAAACATCATCATTTGTTATAATTTCTTTTTCTTGATACAATTTTTCTATAACTCCTTCAAATCTATGATATGATTTAGGAATGTGAACATTTTTTCCAAAAGATATTACTTTATCATCAAGGGTGTGAACATATAGTTTCATTTTATTTTGAAGATACAGCGGAATAGTTGTAGCTTCAAGTATTGAAAAATGTACTAGATCTGGTCTCCCTCTTTTCATTTCATTTTCAATTCCTTTCATAGCTGCAAAATGCCATGAATTATCTAATAGAATTTCTGATGGATATTTTCCAAGTTTTCTTGCATGTGAAATTACTGATGGATGATGTTCTAATTCAGATGGAACTAACTCTAATGAGGATTCAGATAAAATTAAAGAAATCATTTTAGTTCATCATTTCAATTTGTTTCTTAAATTCATTCCAACCTAATTTAGGATTGCCATCGTTGTTGATCATACCTGCACTACAAATGTAATGACTTAATCTTTCTACTAGATGTTCACTAGTTCCGAAACCAGAACCTCCAATAGTAAGAGTGTCATCTCCAATTATCGGAGCTTCAACTATACATGTTCCTTCAGGTCGGTCATATTGTCTATACCAAGTAAAAAATTCTATTTGGGATTCATTTTCAGTGTAAAATTCAAAGGATTTTTTTAAAAATTCTGTTTGTTCAGTTTCATTTCCCCCAACAAAATCAGAGGTACTCCAACTAATTTCAAAAATTCCCACTTTTTTGTCACCTGCCAAATCAAATATCTGTTGTAATTCTTCTTTTGCTTGTTGTGGAGTTTTTACAATATCATTTAACGTGTCAACTGGAGAATATGAAAAAGCAACAAAATCACCAATAGATAATTCAGTTACAATATATCGTAGATTTTTATTTAAAACTTGATCTAATGCAAATGCATTTCCTATTTTTACATCAGGATGTTTTGATTTGATTTTATCATATACTCCATTGAATAGTTCTTTGTAGACAGGGATATTTTGCTCATAAAATCTAAATTGTGATTCTGTTTGTCCTGCAAGAATTACAGTATCTACAATATCATACCTTGATAATATTTCATCAAGTACACTAACAACTCTATCTTCACCTATAGAATTAAGAGGTGGCTTTCCAATCCAATTGGGGAAAGGCCCAAGTGTTTCACCATTAATTATAGAAAAGTATAGAGTAACTTTGAGATTATTTTTTTCATTTAGACCCATCAAAATATCTGATTGTTGCCAATCAAATTCCCCACGTACTGGTTCAACTAGATTCCAAAAAAGATAGACATTGCTTCTTCCTATTCCAGTATCAGAAGCATCAGAGTAGGCCTGATCTAATTCTTGTAAGGTAGTTGATTGGTTGGGTGAATTAATTACAAGACCAATTTTTTCATTTGTTTGTTGAGGAGAAATGGTATTAGAAATACTCAAACCCACTGCAATGATAGCAATAACAACACCTATGCCTACAATTATGCCTAGGAATTTCTTATCCATGTAGGTTCAAAAAGAAATGAAAGTAAAAGAGTTGTGATTCTGTTGATTATCCAGAAGTACAACCACTGTAACCACATTCAATACACATACTACAACCCTCTACAAAGACTAGAGTGTTTTTACATGTAGGACACAATTTGTCTTCAGAAACCTCTTCTACTTTTGGAGGTTCCAATTTGATTTCTTCATCATGGATTTTTAATGCTAATGAAGCACCAACTTGAGATTTGATGTATGAATTTGTGATATTTTCATTAACAAATGCTGTCATGTACTCACTTGGTGTTACCTCAAAGATCTTTGTTGCATTCTCACTTGTCATGTGAAGAACTTGTTTGTGTCTTGAACCATCACGATATACAGTCATTCCTTTTAGCCCTATTTCATGTGCTAACAGATATGCAGATTTGACATCATCAACTGTTACATCATATGGCATGTTGATTGTTTTTGCAATTGCATTTCCAATCCAATCTTGCCATACACCTTGAGCCATAAGATGATCAGCCCAATGGATATCCATTGCTGTAACAAAGACATCTTGCATCCATTGTGGAATTTCAGCCAATCCTTTCACTGAACCATAGTTATCTGCAATTTTTTCAAGAATCTCATCTGAGTAGAGGCCTTCTTCTTTGAGGGCTGCTTCAAGAATCTTGTTTGTATAGAAGAATCTACCAACAGTAACTCTCTTTTCAAACACTAAAGCAAATGCAGGTTCCATTCCGTTTGAACAGTCTGCAATCATAGATAGTGTTCCAGTTGGTGCTACTGTTGTAGTTAAGACATTTCTAATACCATGTTTTTTAATTTCTTCAATGAGTGGTCCCCATTCATATGAATGAGTTTCTTTTGATTTCTCATAGTATCCAGATATTGGAATCTTTCCTTCAGGATATTCTGTCTTTGCACAAAGTGGGAATTCACCACGAGATCTTGCAAGTGCAACACTTTCTTCCATAGAATAGTATGTTAGGGCTTCAGAGAGTTTTGATTGAAGTTCATATCCTTCTTGAGAATTGTATGGGATTTTTAGTTTGTACAACAAATCAGCTACACCCATTACTCCAAGTCCAATTCTTCTAGACTCTTTTGAGGCTACACTGATTTCTGGTACTGGATAATTATTGACATCAATAATATTATCCAAGAATCTTGTTGTCTTTCTGATAATCTCTTCATATCCTTGCCAGTCAAATTCATAGGATCCATCTGCTTGTCTTTTTGCAAGATTTATCAGATTGATGGAACCCAAGTTACATGATTCGTATGGATAGAGACTTTGTTCACCACATGGATTGGTAGCTCTAAGTGGTGCTTGTCTTGCTTTAGCAAATACATTGTATTTGTTAATTTGATCAAAGAAGATCAAACCAGGTTCTGCGCTCTTCCATGCAGATAATGCAATTAGATCAATTAGTTGATGTGCATTAATTTCTTTAACAGGTTTTCTGTCACGTGGACTGCGTAAAATATAGTTACCATCAGTGGTATTAACAAGTGCATGCCAAAAGTCTTCCCAGATTCCAACACTTACATTGAAATTTTCTAGAATGCCTGGTTCTGTTTTATTTGTAATGAATTTTTCAACATCAGGATGCCATGCTTCAATGATTCCCATATTTGCTCCACGTCTTTTACCACCTTGTTTTACAACTTCAGTGACAGTATTGATGA
>CALFHG010000214.1 GCA_937875805.1 uncultured Nitrosopumilaceae archaeon | reverse complement strand
TTTGAACCTCTTTTTACTACTAAACAAAAAGGCACTGGTCTTGGTCTGGCAAGCTGTAAAAATATTATAGAACAACATGGTGGAATAATTTCTGTAAAAAATAATCCTACCACATTTACTATACAAATGCCAAAATTATTACAATTATCCAAAATTAATACTGAGTAGAAATCATAGTTTTTTTAACAGAGTGAATCTATTTTTATCAGGTTCAATGTCCTCATGCATATCCACGTTACTGACAAATTTTACTTTATAGTCTGACCATCTATTTTGCATGTTGCGTGATTTTTGGTTTTCATCAATCTGTTTTTCTGTTTCTTCAAATTTCTCACAATTCATTATCCATTTTTTAGACACTCTAAACATTTCTGCAATTCCTTTTTTTAATGTCTCATCATCTAGATAATTCATTAATCCATGAGTAAAAACAAAATCAATTGATGAGTTTTCAAAAGGCAATTTTGTAATGTCTCCGTTCTTAAAATTAGCAATGGATAGTTTTTCTTTTGCAATGTCTAGTGCATGATCATTTAGATCAATTCCGTGAATTTCAAATGTATCTGGAAATAGTCTTAAATCAATTCCAGTACCACATCCTACTTCTAGAACACTTGTACACTGCAAAGAAGTAGCTAAATCTCGTGTAAATTTTGCAAATTCTTCATTATATCGTGATTCATTCTCATCTGAATATTTATTCCAAAATTCTTCATTGTAACTCATAGAATTTTTCAAATAAAGCTGTATTTGATACTAATTGTTTAGTGCTGGCATTTGCATGGAACAAGTTTGGTATCAAATGTGCAATCATGCGGACCGTCTGACTTTCCTTGTGTAGGGATTTCTTTCATACAATCATTATGGCGTCCTTTTCTGCAAAACCAGCAAATTTCATATGTTTCACCAGAAGCGCATGAATCCATAATCTCTAATCTATATTGTTGGTAAAAAACTTCATGGAATTTAGATAAATGTTAACCAAGGCAAGAATCTTTCATCTTTACCCATGACTACATCCGTAAATGATTTTTGTAGTGCTTTAGTGATACTGCCCATCTTCCCGCTTCCAATCTTTACTTTGTCTATCTGAGTTACTGACTTTATTTCAGCTGCAGTTCCTGTCATGAAAATTTCATCTGCATTGTAAAGATCATCTCTATCTAGATCCTGTTCAATTACAAAACCACCGTTCTTTTCAATAATTCGTATAATACTGTCTCTAGTAATTCCTTCTAATCCTCCTGCTGAAAGTGGGGGAGTTTGAATGATGTCATCTTTAATAACGAAAATGTTTTCAGCGCTACCTTCTGCAACTTTGCCGTGATAGTTTAACATGATTGCTTCATCATATCCATTTTCTAATGCTTCCATTCTTGCAAGAGCTGCATTTGCATAATTTGATGCAGCTTTTGCTTGCATTGGTTGAGATCTTGAATCAATTTTGGTCCAACTAGATACTTTACATTTTGCTCCAGAAAATTTACCTGCTTTTGATTCGCCCATTTTCCATTCCCAACAAGAAATTGAAACATCTACTTTGTTAGTAGTAGGGGTTAAGCCCATTGTTCCATACCCATAATACGCTAATGGTCTAATGTATGATTCTTTGAGTCCTCCTGCTTGTACAGTTTTTACAATTGCATCTGAAATTATTTTTTTAGAGAATTGCATTTTCATTGAATACAGTTTTGCAGATTTGAACAATCTATCGACATGTTCAGGTAATCTAAAAATTGCCGATCCGCTTGGAGTATCATAGCATCTAATTCCCTCAAAAATTGATGTTGAATAGTGTAATGCGTGAGTTAATACGTGAACTTTGGCGTCTTTGAATGGTACTAGTTTTCCATTCATCCATATTTTACCAACTTCTTTCATAGGAGAGCAAAAAATCTATGCTAATTTAAAGAATTATCTTTATTTGCAGATTTTGGTAGTATCTGAAACTACATATCTAATTAATTATGATTTCTAGCATGGAATGGATTTTAGGTTTTGCAGGAATTGCCTGTCTTGTAATAGGCTTGCTTGGTCAGGCATTTGAAATGAGAAAGATTCGTCTGACTACCTACAAAGATGAGCATTTCAACCCATCTAATGTTTTCCTGAACAAGAATAATTTCAAGTGGTATGTCATTTTGGGTATTGGAATTGTTTTTTGGTACGCAGCTGAGCGTATGTGAGCTGATCTATATAGATCAGGTCTAAATACTAGAAATTCTAACTTATTGTATCGCGTGTTTTGGGTAACGCCGGACTAACTCTAGATAATGGTCCAAGAATAAACCCATGTTGGCGTTTACAGGAGAAATCCCGTAACGCCACTCTTACATTAAATAAAATTAATCTTTGATATTTCTTGGTGAATTGCCTTGATGGCTTTTGTAATATTGTTATCTGAATCTTCTACAACAATAATTATTCTTGAAGTTTCTTCTTGTGCATCCATATTCAATATGTTTAATCCTGATTCACCAATCTTTACACTAATTCTTGAAACTACTTGTTGAACTCTCCACATCTCGTCTCCGATCAATGTTATGACTCCTCTGTTGTATGTTATTGTAGCAAGTGAATCAAATGCTAAAAGATATTTTTCATTTCTTTTTACATATTCTCCATCTAAAAATAAAATTCTAGAGAATTCTAGACCATCTTTTGTAAATGGTGATAGGATTATAAATTCACTATAATGTTTGTCTTTTTCTAAAGATGTTAATAATTTTTGAATACAATTAGTTTCAATTCTAAATATAGAACAATTCTCTTTTCCTGTTACTATTTTTATTGGATGCCCTTTCTGTTCTTCTAAACTTCTCTTTATTGTAGTAATTTTCTCTGGATTTTTCATATTGGTAATTGTAATTGGCATGTCTACACCATTTTCTACAATTTCTTTTATTGCAATTGGATCTAAAATCTTCATTCCAAACATTCCTGCAAGTCTTGCCTCATTGTATGACAATTGAATGACTTCTCTTAATTCAGAGTCTACAATTTTTGGATCTGCTGAGACCACTGCACTATCTTTTTCAAAATCAATACTAGTTTCATATTTTTTATGAAATAATATTCCTAGATCTGCTGCAGTTCTATCTGAACCTCCACGCTCGTATGTGGTAAGAATATTATCTACTGTTTTTCCGATAAATCCTCCAATTGTAACTACCTCGTTTTTTTCTACCATCTCTACTATCTTGCCCATTTTTTCTCTAGATTCTGCTATGAGAAAATTTGTAAATTCAATATTGTTGTCAGTAACAATTGGCCAACTCTCAAATTCAACTGCTTCAGATGTGACACTATTACTTTTTAGAATATGATTCATCACATGTGACATCAAAATTTCTCCTGAAAATGCCAATGCTTGAGATCTTGTCTCATTTGCAAATTCTTTGTTTTTCAATGCCTCATCTAGTGCTTTTTGTGCTTTTTCTAAATGAAAATCAATAGTTTTTTTGCAATTTTCCTTATTTTTATCATCAACCATCTCTAGAATTTTTTGATAAGTTGATTTTACAATATCTAATGATGGTGTTATTCCATTTTCTGCATTTCTGCCTTGCTCTAAAATTATGTCAGTCAATGAGCACTTTTTTTCATTATGAATTGTTAGAGGTGCTGAAAAAACTGCAATGACTTTGGCATCTATTTTCAAATCACTAATGCGTTGAATAATTTTAGGTATGGTTTCTCCATTTGGACCTATTGCACTACCACCAAATTTAGCAACTATTAGCTTAGTCATAGTATTTTATCAAATTCAATTTACCTTCTATTAAGCATTTGATTGCTAATTCATCAATTTTTGAATAATCTTTGATGCTACTTTGGCACCATCTGTATTAATTGGATTTCTTTTTGCTTCAAGTTTTTCTAAAATTAATTTTTCCAATCTGTTGATGTCATCAAAGACAAACCCTTGTCTTTTTGCATTATCTTCTTGTTCAAAATGTCCTTTGATAGGTATGAAAATTGCTGGTGTTCCGTAAGCGTTAGCCTCATCTATAGTTGATTTTCCAGCCAATGAAATAATCAAATCTGCTGCAAAAATTAATTCATGTAAATTATCTACAAATCCCAAATTTTTTATATTTTCAAATTTTTTATTTACTGCTGGACCTGACACTACAACAACTTCAAGATCTTGATTAATTTTTGAAATAACTTCCAATGCTTTCTCAATTAGAAATAATCCTGCATTAGTACCTCCAATAGATATGACTATGGTATTTTTTTCAAAAGAAAATTTTTTCCTCAATTCATCTCTTGTAAGATCTGTTTGTCTTACTATGGGGCCAACTCTTTTGATATTGTCTTGTTCCTCTCCATTTTCAGGAATAATTACAATCTCACATTTTTTGATAATTTCTTGCATTGATTTGTTCATCTTTTTTTCAATAAAAGATGCTATTCCTTTAGTGAAATGGGTTTCTAACACATCAGTAATTAGAATTGTTGGAATTTTCATCTCTTGTGCAATAGTTAGTGATGCAAAATCCTCATCACTAATTACTAAATTTGGTTTGTCTTTTTGAAGAATCTCTTGTGAAATATTTTTACAATCTCTATAATATTGATAGTAATTCCATAACCACTTTGCTGGATTCTTTAATGTTCCATTTTCAATAATGAATGTAGGTGGATCGTATACGTCTTGTACATTATAGTTTAATTTTTTTAGAATTTTTGTAGCACTACTTCCTGTGATAAAATTTGTTGAGATATTTTCAAAATTATTTACAATTGCAATATCTCGAGTTACATGACCCAATCCTATTGGGCTGGAAAAAAAACTGCAAACATTCATGATCTTCTTGATTTTCTACCAAATTTCTAGATTTTCTCTTGTCTCAAAGTTTAAATGGATTTTAGCAAGGGAAGTCTCTGGGCTCATGGTCCAGGTCGGTTATGACGTCGCCCTTACACGGCGAAAATCCGGGGTTCAAATCCCCGTGGGCCCATTTACCCTTTCTTGCAATTAAAATTATCCACAAAAATGATTCAAGCCTCTACAGAATTGAATCTTGAGGAATTAAAATTAGTTTTTAGAATCTCTTTAAGGGGTTCTCACTTTGTTTATACTTGCGATAAATTCCAACTGTGTAGATTAAATCAAAAACAAATATCATCACGAAAATAAATTGTAATAAAATTGAATCTTGAGCAATAGGTCTGTATAGATAAAATGCTAAACTGCTTAATCCAGTTCCAACCATCTTGAATAATGCAATGTAAAATGATTGACCGCCAATTCCTTGTCTATTAATCAACATTGTAACAAATAGAATAGACATCATGAGGTTTTGTCCAAATGCTGCATATGCTCCAACACTGTCATTCAATTCATTACTAATTCCTATAATCATTGGGGCAGCAATAGATATTCCTAATGCAAATATTGCAAAAATCTGCCATTTGGGAATATTTGGAAATTCCTTTTTACCATACTTTAGAAATTGTATTACAATTACTACATCTAGAGAAAACCAAATGTAATTTACATAAAGTTGTGGAGCATCATGTGGGAGAAGAAATGCAAATATTATTTCCCATGAAATATTGGCACAAAGTGCAGCCATGGGCATTCCAAAGGTTTTGTCTTTGAATCCTCGTCTGATAATTAGGATGTATGTTGCAGACCAAAATAGCCCACCAATCATCATTATTTCTGTGAACATTTTACTTCTGATTTCTTATGTTCATCAATTAAGAGTTTACTTTATCCTCTAAGAAAGGTTCAGGGTGAATCCCAGTGGGTCTATTTTTATCCTATTTTACAGCAACTTTTACTTTGTAGCCCTCTTGTAATCCACCAAATTGAGAAAATTAAAACTCCTACTGAAATGAATTTTAATTCCAATCCCTGCATTGGAAACAATGACAATCCACCAACTGCACCTAAAATTACTGCTAGAGGTGCAGTACATGCTGGACAACCAGGAGTGAATGCTGCAAATGCTCCACCTAATATGGCTGATGAATTTGTTTTTACAGAATTCATCATCTTCATTCTCTTTATCTTAAATGCCATCATTGCAAAATTGATTCCAGCTAGTGCGGAAATCCCTATTGTTAATCCAACTGATGCTATAATGTAATAAGGCATTATCTCCATTGTAGTACTCAAATGTGAAGCCATCATTGACATTGTCAAAAAGTAATAAATTATTCCTAAACCCGTACCGCTAATTATGGCAATGGTGGCATATCTTTTTGTTGTTAACACATTTGAAATTAATTGCAATTTACTTTCCAAGTGGATTCGTTTACAATTCATCATATTTTAACTATATTTGATTAACCAAAGACTATTAGCCATAAATGACTCTTCAAAAACATGACTGAGTTTTCATCTGAAGAAAAAACCATTCTTGTTCAATATGGGATAAAAAAATATGAAAATGAATCAATTGTGAATGAAAAACTAAAGACTATTCTATCTGAAAAAGACATTCAAAGAAATATCGATACTCTGATTGGAACTCAACGCGTTAGACGTATTGGACCTGAAATTCTTCAAAATAATGAAAGCCACACTGAATTACCCGATCTTCCAGAAAATCTAAAATCTATTATTGATACACTTTAGATGAATAATTCTTAAATTACTGCTATTTCCTGATTCAGATATGAACAAGCTTGTTTTATTTTCAAGTCTTTTAATTTTGACTTTTCTTTTGACATTTTCAATAGATTCTGCATTTGCACATCCTCATTCTGGTCAAGTATTAATTAATAATCATACACATGAGTCTCAAACTGAAATTACTCCATTAACTGGAATGATAGCACTTGAAAAATCAACTATATTTTTCCATTCTCCTGAAGAAAACTCCCTACCATGGGCATTTGTTGAAGGAAATATTGCAAATCATGTTGAGGGCTATCCCGTAATAATTCAAATTTTTAAAAATAATGATGCAGTACATTTTGCTCAGACAAATGTAGAAGAAGATGGTGACTATGAGTACAAGTTTAGAGTTTTAAATTCTGATGGTAATAATACCACTAAAATCTTTGATGGGGATTATTTGATAAAAATCTTCAAAGTTGTATATCTGAATCAAGAAAGTATAATTTAGAATCCACGCAGTCCTTCTGGACGTACTATCTCTGGATGTTGTTTCATCCATTCAACTTTCTCTAGCATTTCTTGTTTGTTTTGAGGGAAAGTACCCTTTACAGTATATGCATTAGAACCATGATTTACTCTAAACACAATTTCTTCTTTTGTTTCAATTTGATTAACTAAATCATAGAGTTCTTCTAATGATTCATCATCACTAATTTTAACAAATTCACCTTCATACTTGTCAATGAATTCTTGTTTAATTCCATTTTCTAGATAGAGTGTTAATGCACCAACATAATGAGGAGAACATGCACTAATTACTTCTGCAGTTCCTTTGATGTGTTCTTTTGAATATTTTTTCCCTCCCAGTCCTAAAATTACCATACATGACATTACATACCCTGCATCTTTTGCCTTGTTTACTGATTTGATGATTGTTTTTGCAATTGCCCCCTTTGTTACTTTTTTTAGAACAATATCTGAACCACTTTCAATTCCTAGATAAAACATATCTAGTCCTGCTTCATTCATTTTCTTTAGTTCTTCAGATGTTTTCTTTAGGATATTCATAGGCATTGCATAACAAGAAATTCTTTCAATGTTTTGGAATTTTTCTCTAATGTATTTTATAATTTTAATGATATATTCTGAATCAAGATTTAATGCATCGCCATCTGCAAGAAATACTCGTCTAGTTTCAGGAAGATAACCTGCCATCATGTCAATTTCTGCCTTCACATCTTTCCATGATCTTTCAGAATATTCTTTTGATCTATACATATCACAAAATGAACATTCGTTAAATGAACAACCTAATGTTACTTGGAAAATTAATGATTTAGCTTCTGAAGGTGGTCTATACAAAGGTGCATCATAGTTTAACATCATTTTCTAGTTCAATCAAATTTGATTGATTATGTTTTTTATACTTTCTACTATTGTTTATCATAGAATACATTTTAGTAGTAAATGAGAAGAAATTTCATAACTTATGGCCAATGATCCTGATGCAAAACGACTATTGTGGTTTGTATTTACAGGTTCGCGAGGAGGATTGAATCGTTTAAAAATAATTTCAAAATTAAAGGAAAATCCATTTAACATCAATCAGTTGGCAAAGGAATTGAATCTTGATTACAAGGCTATTCAGCATCATATCAGAGTATTAGAAAAAAATAACATGATCAGTAAAATTGGAGAAAAATATAATGTGAATTATTTTATCTCAACTTTTCTTGAAGTCAATATGGGAATATTTGAAGAAATTGAAGGAAAATTGGACAAAAGTAAATAAAAGCTCCAGAGGTGTTTTACACTAATGGAATCCACTTCTCTAGTGCTATCTATTGTTTCAATTGCAAATATGGGTATACTTGGAATTCTAATCTGTATATTTGGAAAAATGTATGGAAAGACTAGAGCCCAGATTCCATTAGGCATGATAGTTGTTGCAGGGATGTTATTCTTACACAACGTGATTGGCGCATGGGCTTATTTCTCGATGGAAATGATTTTCTCAAATGAAATATTTCCATATATGTTAGGGGTGGGAATTGCTGAACTTGCAGGATTAATTATATTTCTAAAAATTACTTTGGACTAGTCTTAGTTTAATTGTAACAAAAAATATTCTAAAATATGTTACAAGAATATCTAAAACTTAATAAAAATATTCTAATAGCATTTGCAGCGTCAATAATAATTTCAGCTATAATTGCCCAAGTTTTATCTGATCAAGCTGATTATCTAAACACCACATATACAACAATTGCAGATTATGTAATTTATTTTTCAGTTTTTAGTAGTCTATTTTATCTAGGTAATAGAAAAAAATATCGTCTAGAATCTGGTGGAACTGACACAGCAAAACTGAAACATGATTTAAAAAAATTAATTACATCACTAGGAATTGCTGAAGTAGTTTATACTGTAGTTAGATGGGCATTGCAATATTATTTTCTATCAATAAACTATGACCCATATCTGGCATCAATTATATCTCAAGGAATCTCTACAATTATTTACATGATAGTACTCAATCTTACTGTGAAGATAACACGGTTGTATAAAGATGGAAATTAATATTTACGTTGATGGTTCTGGTGGAACTAATAGTGGATTCGGCTATTTTGTAAAAGAAACTGGAGAATCATTTTATGAAAAAAAACCTGAACTTACTAACAATCAGGCTGAATATAGGGCAATAATTTCTGCATTAAACAAGTATGTTGATTCTAATGAAGAAATTACAATTTACAGTGATTCAAAGAATACTGTAAACCAACTAAACCATGAATTTGCAATAAATAATGAAGAATTAAGAAATCTGGCTCGAGAAGCATGGGAAATTATTGGGAAATTTTCAAGTTTATCCATTGTTTGGGTTCCTAGAAAAGAGAATTTGGCAGGAAAAATGCTGGGAAGCTAAAAACAAGAGATCAGAAATTTTCAAGAATAACTTTATTATACAAAATCTCAGATCCAACTTAGCATGGTAGAATCTGTTATCTTATCACCAAAATCTATTGCAGTAATTGGTGCATCTGATAAGAGAGGAAGTGTTGGTGCAACAATTACATCAAATATTATGAATGGTTTCAAAGGAATAGTTTATCCAATTAGTCCATCTAGAGAAACTGTATTTTATAAAAAAGCATACAAATCTGTTTTAGATGTTCCAAAATCTATTGATCTTGCAGTTATTGTAATCAAAAATACATTGGTTGCACCAGTGTTAGAAGAATGTGGAAAGAAAAAAGTCAAAGGCGTTATAATTATCACAGCAGGTTTTAAAGAAGTTGATGAAGAAGGAGCTAAACGCGAACAAGAAATTAAAGACATAGCTAAAAAATACAAAATCCAAATTATTGGACCTAACTGTCTTGGTGTCATGAATCTTGATCCAAAGACAATGATGAATTCTACATTTCTTAAAATTACACCAAAGTCTGGAAAAATTGCACTTGTATCTCAAAGTGGTGCAATATGTGCAGCTCTAGTTGAAGATGCCAGTGCTCAAGGAATTGGATTCTCAGCAGTTGTTAGTCTTGGAAATAAAGCTGTAATGAGCGAGGTTGATATTTTAAAAATTCTTGCAAATCATAAACAAACAGAAGTTATTGTGATGTATCTTGAAGACATGGGTAATGGTCAAGAATTCCTTAAAGTTTGTAAAAATATTACTAAAAAACTCAAAAAACCAGTTCTTGTACTCAAATCTGGACGTAGTCCTGAGGGTGCAAAGGCTGCAATGTCTCACACTGGAGCATTGATGGGCTCAGATGAAATCTATGATGCTTTACTAAAACAATCTGGTGCAATTCGAGTTGATACAATGGAAGAACTCTTTGATTATGCAACTGCATTTTCTAAACAACCACTTCCAACAGCAGGCGGTTTAGTTATTGTATCAAATGCAGGTGGACCTGCAATTATTTCCACTGATGCCTGTTCTAAATCAAAAATTAGGATGGCAAAAATTGATAGTATTCGTCCAAAGATCGATGAAGTAATTCCTCCTTGGGGAAGCTCTGCAAATCCTGTTGATATTGTTGGTGATGCTGATTTTAATAGATTCCATAATGTTTTGGATCGTGTACTCAAACATCCAAAGGTAGGATCTGTTATTACAATGTGTACACCATCAGGAACTTTAGATTATGATAAGCTAGCAGAAGTAATTGTTGCAATGTCAAAGAAATACAAAAAGACAATGCTTGCAAGTCTAATGGGATTAGATGAGGGAATTACAAACAGAGAAATTTTAGCAAAGGGAAATGTTCCTTATTACAATTATGCTGAAGGAGCAATTAGAACTTTAGCTGCAATGATAAAGTTTGCAATTTGGGTAAATACCAAAGAAGGAAAAATTACAAAATTCAAAGTAAACAAAGCAAAAGCAAAGGCAATCTTTGATAAGGTAAAAAAAGAAAAGAGACCAAATCTTTTAGAAGAAGAAGGACAAGAAGTTCTCAAAGCATACGGTTTACCTTTACCTCAAAGTGCACTTGCTAAAAATGAAACAGAAGCAATAAAAATTGCAAAGAAAATTGGTTATCCTGTTGTAATGAAGATTGCATCTCCACAAATTATTCATAAATCTGACGCAGGTGGTGTTAAAGTAAATTTGACAAATGATGCAGAAATTAAAGATGCATACAAAATAATTATCAAAAATGCCAAAAAATACAACAGTAAAGCTGAGATCAAAGGTGTATTGATTGTAGAGATGGTAAAAGGTGGCAAAGAATTAATCATTGGCTCAAAACTAGAGCCTGGATTTGGTCCTGTCATCATGCTTGGAATGGGTGGAATCTATGTGGAAGTTCTCAAAGATGTAACCTTCAAACTTGCACCTGTCACTGATTTAGAAGCAGATGACATGATTGCATCAATTAAGACTCAAAAACTATTACAAGGAGTTAGAGGTGAAAAGCCATCAGATATTACAAAACTTTCTGAATGTATTCAGAGATTGTCACAACTAGTTTCAGACTTTACAGAGATCAAAGAATTAGATATGAATCCAGTCCTTGTAATGGAAAAAGGAAAAGGTTGTCGTATCCTTGATGTTCGTATAGGACTTTGATCGCAATTTATTCGTAAAATTTAGCCTTACTAATCTAGAATATTTATACAACTTCAAAATGAATAATGTTGCATGACTAATGTCTTAAAGACAATTAGAACTGGGGATGATTACATTGAAAGTCTTAGAGGTCGTGATCTCAAAATTTACCTCTTTGGAGAATTAGTAAAAGACCCAGTAGATCATCCAATGATTAGACCATCAATTAATGCAGTTGCAGAAACTTATGATCTTGCAGTACGTGAAGAAGCATTAGCTACTGCTGATTCATCTCTTACTGGATTGAAAGTTAACCGATTTTTACACATTGCAGAAAGTGCAGAAGATTTAGTTTTACAAAATAAAATGCAGAGAAAACTTGGACAAAATACTGGAACGTGTTTCCAAAGATGTGTTGGAATGGATGCAATGAATGCTTTACACTCTACTACATTTGAGATTGATGAAAAACATGGAACTGATTATCATAAAAGATTTTTAGAATTTGTAAAGATGGTTCAAAAAGAAAATTTTGTAATCGGTGGTGCTATGACTGATCCTAAAGGGGATAGAAGCAAGGGACCTGCAGAACAAGATGATCCTGATTTGTTTACAAGAATAGTAGATACTGATGATAAAGGAGTCTATGTTTCAGGTGCTAAAGCACATCAAACTGGTTGTATTAACTCACACTGGATAATTTTAATGCCAACAGTTAGACTAACTGAAAATGATAAAGACTGGGCAATTGTTGGTGCAGTTCCTGCAGATGTAAAAGGAATTACTTACATTTACGGTAGACAGTCTTGTGATACTCGAAGCATGGAAGATGGTGACATTGATGATGGTAATGCAAAGTTTGGAGGACAAGAAGCTTTGATGATTTTAGATAGAGTGTTTATTCCATGGGATAAGGTTTTCATGAATGGAGAATTTGAATTTGCATCTATGTTAATTGAGCGTTTTACTTGTTATCATAGACGTAGCTACGTATGCAAAACAGGACTTGGTGATGTATTGATTGGAGCAGCAGCAACAATAGCTGATTACAATGGAGTTCCTGGTGTATCTCACATTAAAGACAAAATTATTGAGATGACTCATCTTAATGAAACAATTTTTGCTGCAGGTATTGCATCATCACACCAAGGACACAAGATGAAATCAGGCGTTTATCTAAATGAAGATATGCTTGCACAAGTTTGTAAACACAACGTAACACGATTCCCATATGAGATTAGTAGATTAGCACAAGACATTGCAGGAGGATTGGTTGTTACATTGCCCTCTGAGAAAGATTTTAGACATCCTGAAGTTGGACCATTACTAAAAAAATATCTTGCAGGAAGAAAGGGAGCTGATGTTGAGAATAGAATGAGAATTTTAAGATTAATTGAAAACATGACACTTGGTAGAAATGCAGTTGGATATCTTACAGAATCAATGCATGGAGCAGGCTCACCACAAGCACAAAGAATCCAAATTCAAAGACAAATGCAAGTAGGTTATAAAAAGAATTTGGCAAAGAACTTGGCAGGAATTACAAATGATGTTGAAGAACCAAAAGAATCATCTGATTACTTTGACAGAGTTTTCAAAACAAAAGACTCTATTCTTTAAATTTAGATATACTTGGAAATATTTTTGTTAAAACATAATTTGTCATACATGTAACAAACATTGTTTTTAATAGGCATTAATCTTGTTTTGATTAATGACTTATAGAAAAAACATAGTTCGAAAAACTTCTTTGATTGCAGTATTATTTGCAATCGGATTGATGATTGCAGTACCTGTTGCAGTTTCAGCAGCTAAACCATCTAACAATAATGATGGATTGCTTCCTGAATTACAGGCAGTTGTACCAGACTCACTTCAAGTTGTACATACACAACAATCTGATACACTTCGATTTACTAATGGAATAGCCAACACTGGTTTAGGACATTGGCAAATGGAACCAACATTTCCTGATGGTCCGGATGGTAATGTAGTTGCCACTCAACAAATTCTTGATGCAGATGGAAATATTGTGTCTGAGGTAGTTGTAAGCACGTATGAATGGCATGAAGATCATAATCATTGGCACATTGCAGATGTAACTGAATTTAGTGTTCATTCCGGTTCTCCTGATGGTCCACTGGTAGGTGATTCAAACAAAGTTACATTTTGTGTTGAAGACGTTTATGCCATGGTAGGTAACTCCAATACCGCTGATAGAATCTTTTGGGATTGCACCGTAAGTTTACAAGGTGTTCAAGCAGGTTGGGCTGATCAATACCATCAATCAACACCTGGAAATCAAGTTGATATTACAGGAATTGCTGAAGGAACCTATTATTTGGTACACAATGCAAATCCAGATGGTATATTCATTGAAGAAGATACAACAAACAACAAAGCATGGACAGAGTTTATTGTTACACACAAAAATAATGGTCAAGTAGGAATCACTGAAACTGGAAACACTTCATGTGATGATTTACCTGATTCCATCTATAAACCAGCTTTATGTGGCGAAGTAACTGCTAATCGCGGTTAATTTATTTTTTCTTTTATTTTTTATTTGATAGATTACAATAGCTGGTAATGCAACATACATCCCTAAATTCATTAAAATCACACTGATTCCAAAACTCAATACTTCAGATTCTGTTTCTGCATATGACATTACAGATAGTGTAGATAGTAACGGTGTAATTCCAATTTTTATTAGTTCTTTGAATGCTGGATTTTCTCTTTCCATGTCAGATACATGTGGTGAGAATGAATAATAGAATTGGTTAAATCCACTCATAAATGATATTCCAAATTCAGTTTTCATTAGTTGATTATCACGAATTTCTCTGAGGAATTGAACTTGTGGTGCCATCTCTGATCCATATGTTGCAGTAGCAATAAGACAACCACCACCTTCAGTAGTGTCAACAATCCAACATATTCCATCTATCAGTTCAGCACCTTCATCGCATACAATTTTTATTTCAATATTGTTTTCATTTGATTTTTCTACAACTGATTCTTCTACAATTAATTCCTCTAATTCTTTTTGTTGCTGAACAAGTTTTTGTGGAATTTCTTCAATGTTTACAGATTTTGTATCTATTATTCCCGCTTCAGCTTCTAAGAAACTTTCCTGAATTTCTAAGCTATAATACATTCTGCTTTGTTCAATTAGTTTTTGATATCTGTCTGGTTCTGAATATAACCATAAATCGTCATTATACAAATTTCCACATAATCTTGATTCGATTGAATGCTGATGATGTTCAAAAAAATCATTTCCCATAAAATAATACAACTGATAATTTTCCTCACACCACTCTATTCCATTTAACGTCAAGCCTGCGGTATCACGAAATGGAGTTTGTGCGTAAGCAGATCCTATGAGAAATAATATTGAAAAAACAAGTAAATATTTCAATAGGGATTTTATTTTCTGCTACTTGATAAGTAATGCTATTCTTGAAACTAGTGATTTCTTAGGATCCTTTTTTAGTAAATTTGACATAATTAAACTACCAAGCAAGCAGGACGATCTATTGCTCTTGTCATACGGCATATGTGAACCTGTTTGCCTGAATCTTTTTTTAAATTAGTTTTCTTTTTCTTTTTTCTTTGAATCGTCTTTTTCTTTTGATTCTACTTTGTCGTCAATAGAATCTTCTATGCCTTCAAATGTTTTATCAATCACTTCTGTTTTTGTTTGATTTTCTGGCTCATCAGTGTCATCTAATTCTGTAACATCTTTAGTTTTTTCCACATGTTCTAAATATTCTGAATCCTTTTCAATTTTATCAATATCTGATAATTCCTCTATTGTATCAGGATTAACTGAATCTAAAGGATCGGTAAATGTAAGTTCTTTTTCATTTTTCTTTTTCAACACTTGTTTTGCAACCATTATTCCAATAACTACTGCAATTATGACGTAGTTGATTGGTGGTTTTAGTAACTGTGTGACATATCCTACTTGTGGAAGTGTATATGCTACTTTTCCAATGTATTCTTCTTCAGTAATTGGATAATCTGTACCTGGAATTGATCCTGAATTTGCATCCCCTTGGGTTCTAATTGTTTTAGGATCATCAGAAATTATTGATACAACTCTATGTACAATTACTCTGTTATGATCTGATGGTCTATCAAATACTATGATGTCACCAACATCTATCTCTTCAAAAGGCTCATGACCTGAAACTATCAAAACATCATACACTTCTAAGACTGGAATCATACTTCCACTTGCAACAACATAAAATGGATTTTCTGTTCCAAATGCTACTTGTAAACCAATCCAAATAATTAAAACTCCAACAGCTACAATTATGATGTCTTTAACTACGCCTTTTGGGATTGATATTTTTGCCAATTATGTTATCGCCTATAGTACCATTGATTAAATTTACTAACTATCAGATTTTACTGCCACAGTCTTCACAGAATTTTGAGCCTTCTTTGTTTACAAATCCACAACCAGAGCATTTTCCAGGTTGAGATGCTACTTCAGGATTTCCTAAAAGAACTACTTGACCAATTTTTTTGATACTACTCCATGGAATGCTTCCTTCTGTACCATCTTCTTTAGTAATTACTAAAACCATGGATTGTGTAGAATCAATTCCAACTTGTTTTGCAGTTCCAATTTTATTTGCATTCTCATCAAATACTCCTTTCCCTTCAATTGATGTGACTGAAGTTACTGGACCTGGTTGTGTAACAGTTTCTTGTGGGGCTGTTGAAGTTTCTATAGTTGGCTGTGTAGTTTCTGGTTGTACATTTCCAACTTGAGGTTCCAATGGTTTTGCATTTCCAACTCCTACTGCTTCATTTTCCTTTTTAAAATCTCTATATTCTGCAATAGAAGCATTACATGAATTACAAATGTATTGACCTCGTTCTGCAAGTACTAGATTTTCTGCAACTACTTCATTTGGATTCTCAAATTCTATCTTTGGAGGACCTTCAAATTCTTTCTCACAAGTATTGCAAAAATGTTTAGTAATTGTATTTGCATCCAGTCTTCCAATAGGAGCTAAAAATAGATCAGGTCCGCCCAAATTTCCTTTCATTTGTTGTTCATCAGTTACAGTGGCCATGATATAGCCACCAGATCCTCTTAATTTTTTAAGTCTAAGTTCTGAACTCATATCTAAAATTTATCAAAACGTCATTTAAGTATATATCAAAATCAATTCTCCAACAAAAAATATGGTGTTAATTCTGGTGAACGTTTTTAGGTATGAACAATAAAATAATGTTAGAATGCCTGTAACACAAATTTCAGATGCAAAATCATGGGAAGTAGATGTAATAAATTCTGACATTCCTGTATTTGTAGACTTTTGGGCCGAATGGTGTGGTCCATGTAGAATGGTAGGTCCAGTAGTTGAAGAACTGGCAGCTGACTATGATGGCAAAGTAAAATTTGTCAAGGTTAATGTTGATGAGGCTAACGAGTTAGCATCAAAATACAATGTCTTTAGTATTCCAACTTTAATCCTACTCAACAAAGGCGAAATAGTCAGTCAGCAAGTGGGTGCAGCATCTAAAGAATCATACCAAAGTATGATTGATAGAGCACTCGCATAAATCACAAACACGTTTTTCCTCTTTTTTGATCCTAAAGTAATTAATATTCCAAAAATCGAGTGAGATTATGTCATTTGGTGAAGTAGATACACTTGGTATGCTCTTTGACAAACTACAGAATTTGTTTGATGAGTCTCAAGGATACTATGAATCATTTCTTGATACAAACAACATGTACAAGAAAGGTCAGCTCAGTGATAAAGAATTTTTTCAAAAATTAGGTGATTATACAGTTGCATACTCTGCATTAGAATTTCTAGCTATCAAAGTAATCTTTGAATTAAAAAAATCTGTTAGTTCTGGTTCTGGAAACACACAATCCCCTGGATTAATGCCTGGAATGGGACAACCTGGAATGATGGCAGGTGGAGCAGGACAACCAAGAGCAGGAACTGCAGGAAATCCAGTTGGTGGAGGTCCTCCTGGAATTGTTTCTGCACAAGAAGCATTTGGAGATCCTGGAACTTTACCGTCCCCTGATCCATCATTAATGCCAAGACAAATGGCACCACAACAAAATGGAAACGGATGTTCTTCATGTGGTGCATCACTTAGAGCAAACGCAAAGTTTTGCACAAAGTGTGGTACAAGAACATAAAATTAGTAAATTAAAAATTATTTTCTTATTGTGTAGTTCCACATTCAGGACAAAATTTTGCAGTTGCTGAAAGACTAGTGCCACATTCAGAACAAAAATTTCCATTTACAACTTGTTCATTGAATGCATTTCCAGTATTTGCTGAATTCTTTACTGCCCCTGATGGAACATATGTATCATCATCAATTAAGACTGGTTGAAAATCTTGTTCTATCAAATATGTCATCATTCTTGGAATTCCTTCTCCTTCATTTTTTGGATCTGGAACTGAATCTCCTAACCAAAAAGAAAATCTCATTAGAGTTAATTCTGGAGTGGAGAATGCTAGAGTGTGCTTTGACATATAGTCTTGTGCAGCTTTTTTGCCGTCAAAAACTTCCATGACGATAGTATTTTTCATTTATGTATAATAGTTTCTGGAAAAGTGGACCGGGAGGGAATCGCACCCTCGACATCCTCGTTGCGAACGAGGCATTATACTCCTAAACCACCGGCCCTCAGAATACCTCTCTGAGTTCTTCTTTTATTCATTTTCTCAAGAAAGTTGACTAAATTCTATATTTCACACTATTGAATGGGGGATTTTAAAATAATAAACCACCAAAAACTTGTGCAAGAATTGCTATGATTCCAATTATCAAAAGTTTTATTCCTAATTTCATTTAATGTGCTCTCTTTTTTTGATTATTTTATGTTTCTTTGACTGGTTTATCTATAATTTTCTCAACGCATAATAGCCCGCATTTCATAAAATTTACAGTGACGTATGACACTATAATTACTGATTCACATGTTATCCTTCCTCAAGGAATGGTTGAGAAAAATATCTTAATTGATGAGGGAAAAATTGTAGGATTTACAACAGATGTACCTGCATGTGATCATAAGATCAATGGTAATGGACTAGTTTCAATTCCTGGACCAATTGATACTCATGTTCATTATGGAGTTTATTCTCCAATTAATGAAGCTGCAAAAACTGAATCTCATGCTGCAGCAATTGGTGGAATTACTACAATGATGCGAATGCTTCGACTAGGTGATCCTTTTTCTAACTCCTTACAATCTCAACTAAATGCTGCATCACAAAATCATTATGTTGATTATGCAATACACGCTTCAATTTTTACACCACAACAAATCAATGAGATGAATTACTGTGTTGAAAAAGGAATTACATCTTTTAAAATTTACATGAATCTTGGTGGTGAAGTTGGGCATGTATACATGGACATGCCCCCAAATTCTTCTAGGTTAGTTGCTGCTAAAGTAGATGTCACTGATGAACTAGTTGAACAAACAGTAAAGGCAGCAGCTGAGCTTGGTTGTCCTGTACTAGTTCATGCAGAAGACTATGAGTCATGTGGTTGTGGAATAAAAACAGCAAAAGAAAAAAATCAAGATGGATTATCTGCCTGGTCTTCTAGTCGTTCCACTGAATCTGAAGCTAAAGCAATCAAAACAGTATCAAAATTTGGTCGAGATTATGACTGTGTAATTTATTTTGTTCACATTGGTTCAGAACGTGCATTAAAACAAATTCAAGAAGAGAAGAAACTTGGAACGAAAATTTTTGTTGAAACTTGTCCTCACTACTTGACCTTATCTTATGAGAAGCAATCTGGATATCTTGCCAAAGTTATGCCTCCAATTCGAACAGAAAATGACCGTAAGGCAGTTTGGAGTGCTTTATCTAATAACCAAATTGATACTATAGGTACTGATCATGTTGCAAATCAACTCAAACTCAAACTAGATGGTGATGATGTTTGGGGTGCTCTTGCAGGATTTCCAGGAATAGGTACTTCAATTCCAATTTTACTCAATGATGGTGTTAATCAAAAGAAAATTTCACTAGAGCAGTTTGTACGATTTACTAGTCAAAACGCTGCTCAAATTTTTGGAATGTATCCACAAAAAGGTACACTAGAGAAAAATTCTGATGCTGATATTGTTATGATAGATTTAAAAAAAGAAAAAACTGTTACTTCTGATTTGTTTGGTGGATTTTCTGATTATATTGTATATGAGGGAAGAAATCTAACAGGATGGCCTGTAAAAACAATTGTCAGAGGAGAACTAGTTGCTGAGAACTTTGAAGTTATTGGAAAACTTGGTCATGGCAAACTAGTTGATAGAAAAATTAATTTGTTTTCAAAATAAAATTTGATTGTTTACGATTAGTTTTTAAAAGAAAAACACTGTTTTAGTTTATTGAATTTTTATTTCCTTTTTATCTTGATTCTTACAATTACTTTTAGTCCTACATTTTTTGAAAATTCATTTGCTCAAGAAATGACACCACATCAACAATGGAAAAAATTTACAGATATTGATATGATAACTTGCAAATCTGGACATTTACTGTTACAAAAAAATAATGGAGACCCTGCATGTGTGATGCCATCTACATATCTGAAATTACTTGATAGAGGATATGGTTCTCACAATCAATCTATGATGGACAAACATCCAGAAATGATGATTAATTTAATGAACAGTATGGCATCAAATGAAAAACTAATGCATCATTGGCATGAAATGATGCAAAAAAATCCTACAATTATGCAGAATACCCTGAGTGATTGGGTTTCTCAAATGAAAAAAAATCCGGAATTACTCAAAAATATGTTAGCTCCAATGACTAGTAATCCTGAATT
>CALFHG010000213.1 GCA_937875805.1 uncultured Nitrosopumilaceae archaeon | reverse complement strand
CTATCTCCTTCAGTAACTCTTCGGGCAATATCTAATAATAATAAAAATGCCATATCTGCTGTTGCATCAGTTAATACTTCTGGAGTAAAACCAACACGGATTTTCTTTTCTTTAGCATATTCAATATCTATATGATCAAAACCTACGCTGTACGTGCTAATGACTTTGAGATTTTTACCTTCTTCAATAATTTTTTTATTGATACTATCATATGGAAAACAAATTAGTCCGTCTATCTCTTTAATCTTTGATCGCAATATTGTTTGTGGGATGGGAATTTTTCCTGAATGAATTTCAATCTGATATTTTTTCCTTAACTCTTTTAGAGCAAAGTCATGTAAAGTTCTTGTAAGAAAGACTTTCTTTTTCATCAGTCTTGATATTCATCTCAAACCATTTATACGATTTCTTTGTAATTCTGCTATGCCTTCTGAATCTGAAGAAGAAGAATTTGCTATTTGTGTAGAATGTGCAAATTCGATTGAAAAATGTGTTTGTGTGTGTCCTTATTGTGGTGAACGTGATAAATGTGAATGTGCATTGTTTGATGCAGCCACCGGAGGTTAGACAAAATGCACCCTCTTACTATTAAAATCCAGGAAATGAGTGAATATCTATGAGTTCTGTTGATTTCACTTGGCTAATTGGAGGTCCACAAGGTAGTGGCGTAGAGTCTGCTGCAAATATCTTCTCAAAAGTTTGTGCCGAAATGGGATATCAAATATTTGGTAAAAGAGAATTCTACTCTAACATCAAAGGGGAACATAGTTACTTTACAGTCCGAGTTGCTGATAAAAAAATTCATTCAAATGTCAATGATGTCAATCTTATGGCATCATTTGATGCTGAAACAATCTTTCGTCATTTTAATGAGGTAATATCTGGTGGAGGAATAATTTATGATTCTAATTTAGATGAAACAAAAACTGATGCTGTTCATACACTTGATGCCCCTTTCAAAGAAAGACTGCACAAGGAATTGGAATTAAAAAATAAACCATTTACAATTGCAGGTGTTTTAGAGATTGCAAAAGAAAATGGTGTAAAACTATTTCCTGTATCTTTTAAATCCATTCTAGAAACTCTTTCTGAGGAAACTGAAAACCCTCGCTTGAAGGGATTGGTTAGAATGTATAATGTAATTGCAGTAGCATTATCTTTAGGTTTAGTTAAGATGCCTCCTGGTTCGTTACAAAAAACAATTGAATCTATTTTTTCAAGAAAACCTGAAATTGCAAAAATTAATCAGCAAACTGCAACTTATTCTTACAATCATGCCACTGTAAAATTTGAAAATTTTAATTATACATTACCTGAAACTAAAAAAGAGCCTGGAACTCTTTTAGTTCAAGGATTTCAGGGAACTGCTTTAGGAAAAATGGCGTCTGGTTGTAGATTCCAACCTTACTATCCAATTACCCCTGCATCTGATGAATCAGTATATCTAGAAACAAATGAAATTTTAGAAATAACTGATGACAGACCTGGTTCTACTGCTGTAATTCAAACAGAAGATGAAATTTCTGCAATGGGGATGACTATTGGTGGTGCATTAACTGGAACTCGTTCTGCAACATGTACTTCAGGTCCTGGGTTTGCATTGATGACTGAAATGTTAGGTTGGGCAGGAATGAATGAAGTGCCTATCGTTATTACTAATTATCAAAGAAGTGGACCTTCAACTGGACTTCCAACTAGACATGGTCAAGATGATTTACTTTTTGCAGTATTTGCAGGACATGGGGATTTCCCAAAAATTGTTTATGCTTCTGGTGAAATTGAAGAGAGTTTCTATGATACTGGTAATTGTTTTAATTATGCAGATGTCTTTCAAGTTCCAGTTATTCACATGATGGATAAATTCCATGCAAGTTCAGTAATTACATGCAAGAGATTTGATCCTCAAAAAATTTCAATCAATAGAGGTAAACTCTTAGAAAAAGTCGATGATGGTTATCGGCGATTTGAATTCACTGATGATGGAATATCTCCTCGTTCTAGATTGGGAATGGATAATGGAATTTTTTGGAATACTGGTGATGAGTCTGATGAAACTGGGCATATTACTGAGGACCCAATTCTGCGTGTAAGGATGATGGATAAGAGAATGTCTCGTCTAGATCTAATTCTAAAAAATATTCCTGATGTAGAACAAGCTGTATCTTTTGGTGTTGAAGAATATACTATAATCTCATGGGGCTCTACAATGGGTCCCGTCCTTGATGCCATCGATTTACTCAAAAAAGAAGGAATCTCTATTGGATTAATTCAATTAAAATTAATGAATCCCTTCCCAAGTGACTATGTCAGTTCCTTGTTAAAAGATGCCAAAGTCATAATTGACATTGAAGCAAATTATTCAGGACAATTAGGAAAATTATTCAAACAAAATGTTGCGCGTGACATTGATTACTTTATCTTAAAATACAGTGGACGAGCAATGACTTGTACTGAAGTTTATGATTCCCTTAAGAAAATTGTTCAAAACAAAGCAAACAAACGGGAGGTCTTGATGCATGGCGCTTAAACTAGCTGATTACAAGACTGATGTCCATAATGATTGGTGCCCTGGTTGTGGAGACTTTGGAATAGTTAATGCAATTCAGATGGCTTTGGCTGAGATGGGTATAGAGCGAGATAAAGCTGCAATGTTTTCTGGAATTGGATGTTCTGGTAAAACCTCTCACTACATCAACACATATGGTGTTCACACATTGCATGGAAGAGTTTTGACATTTGCCCAAGGTGCAAAGATTGCAAATCCTGATCTAACTGTTGTTGCAGTAGGGGGCGACGGTGATGGTTTGGGAATAGGTGCAGGACATTTCGTTGCAGCAGGTAGACGAAATGTGGATATGACTTACATTATTTTTGATAACGGAGTGTATGGTTTGACAAAAGGTCAAGCATCTCCTACTTTGAAACTAGGTGAAAAAACAAAATCATTACCTTCACCAAATACAAATTCTAATGTTAATCCAATTGGATTGGCAATTGCAAGCGGTTTCACATTTGTAGCTCGTGGGTATTCTTATGATGTTAGACATCTCAAAGATTTGATTGTTCAAGCAGTAAATCACAAGGGTCTTTCATTTCTTGATGTGTTACAACCATGTCCTACTTACAATGATCTTAATACTCGTGATTGGTATGCTGGTACTGATTTAATTGATGAGGCACAAAAAAGACATTCTAGAATTTACAAATTAGAAGACCAAGGATTTGAACCAGTAGTTCATTATGATTCTGAAGTTGAAGTAAATGAGAAACTATCTCAGGCACTGATTAAATCCCTTGAATGGGGAAATAAAATACCAACAGGCGTTTTTTACAAAAATGAACTCATCTCTCCATACACTCAAAGATTAAAAGATAAGATTCCAAATTATTTAGAAAATCCTCCTGCAAGACAAAATATTTCAAAAAATGGTCATCCTAATACTGATATTTCAAAAATTTTAGATTCTTTAGAAGTATAGATTTTGTTTTGAACCTAAGAAGTTATAGGCAAGTTTTGTAGGATATTATTTTGCATTTGAATATTAACGAATCAAATAAAATATTTAGAAAGTCTATCATGAAGGGTTTCTTTGAACCAGAACTAGTTAATCTAGATTTTAAAAAATCATCTGTTAAACATCCTGTTATCAATGATGGTGGTCTTATGCAATCTGATTTACTACATGTATTTTTTGATGTAGAGACTGGGTCTGATTATCCTGATGGTGATGAGTGGTTTATTGTGGAATTCTTATTTCCACATGATGTGAAACTTCCTGATGCTTTGAAAGGAACTGATTACTTTACTACTCTATCTATAGATGACAATACAACCTATTGGCATCATCGTGAATTAATTCGCTACAAATATGGAAAATCTAAAAAACTTACTTATGCTTTAGAGTTTTTAGAATCCAAATACAAAGAACTACATGAATTGTTGGAACCTTTACAAAAAGATCTTAAATAATCTCATTCCACGAATCTTCTCTAAATGTATATTTTTTATTTTCAGACGATGCTGTATCTAAACGCCATCTGACTGATTCTGAATCAAATTTGTATGTTATTTCAGAAATTTCTGATGGTATTTTTTTTGGATCTAGATGATATGGTAATAATTCTAAAACACCATCAATTTTTTCTAATGCGTTACCAAATAATTGCCCATCTTCAATATCTATAACAAAGATTATTTTTGGGTTTCCAGAAAAATTAATCATAATTTTTAAAGCATTTCCGCTACCTCTTCTCCTTTTCATTTCCTTGAATACTGATTTAATTTTCTCCCATCGTTTGAAATCTAACCATTGAAAAAATTCTTTATTGAATTGTAATGGGATATCAATATCTAAGAAACTTACAAAATTTTCATCATCTGCTTCTATCTCCTCTTGAATTATGGTAAAGTGAGAATTTAGAAACCCATAAAGAACTTCAATCTCCCAAGGTGAAATTCCATAATATCGTAATGTCGTTTTTACATTTTCTGACAATGCTTTAAAACCCCAAAAATTATAATTAAATCTTCAAACTTGCTGAATCTAGTGAAAATTCACCTTAAAATTATATTGAATGAGATACATCACTAGACATGAAGAAAGAATTTGTAGTAAAAAGCATCGATTCTGCACCTGATGGGGCACCATACGTTGTAGTATCATTATCCTCTCTAAAAGATCTAAAAGAAGGAACTACAAGTCAACCTCCTGCTTTTGGAGCACCAAAGGTGATGGGATTTTCAAACATGAATGACATGATGAAAGACTTGAACAAAATGATGTCTGGTATGGGTGGGTCTGGTATGCAATCTGGTGTAACTCAATTAAAACTTGAAATGCATGAGTACAAAGACATGGGTCTATCAGTTGGAGATAAAGTCTTTTTAGAATTAAGTAAGGCTGAAACTCTAGGCGTTTAGTCTACTAGATTGTGTTAAAGTATTTCCAACCGTATAATGACATGATGGTACCTATAACAAATAACATTGGCTTCCATGCAAATACTGGAATGCTTGGTGTTGCAAGTTTTACTTTATAATTATCTGCTATGGCGTGAATGTTTTTCTTTATTTTATTGTGCCAAATGTTGTAATCTACTTGGTATTTTTTTAAAATTTCTTCAACCTCGTAAACTACTGGTGTTCTTTGAGAAAACAAATGTTGTAGATAATCCCTTGAAACTTCTACTTCTGCATGAATGCCGATTAATCCTTTTTTTAAATCAACCATTCTAACATGCATTTCCCAAGGTTTTTTTAATTTTAAATTTAGACCACTTCCAATTTGATCTGGTTGTTTATGTTCAAGTTTAACTTTGGTAAAACCTTCAGCTGCGAAAATTTTTGTCAACTCTTCAAAACTTTTCTTAACTACAATGTGGAGTTGTTCAACACCCTCTTTACTGTCAACATCGATCTTGTGTTTTATTCCATCAAAAAATGACACTGTTTTGGGATATGTGGTGAGATACTCCATTAACTTTTTTATCAAATTCCTCTATTTAAAGCAGAACTAGATTTCAGGTTAGAAGTTTGGAGGATTTGACAATCCTCTTACGTATACACATTGATCAGGTGAAATTGCCATTTCTGATGGATTGATTTTTCTATCTGTAAGAGTTGCATCTGAATTTCTAACTATTGCAAATGGTTTTGATTCTGCACCTTCCCCCATCTTGTGATTTGCAATTGTAGCAAGATTGTCAACTACTGCTTGAAATGTCACTTTTAATGGATTACCATCAAGATCATTTTTTGCCCTCATATCTAAAACTGGTTCAATTCCTGCACAAGATACTGCAACACCTGATGTGCCAATTCTTGCAGGCATTAGTCTACTATCTACAAGAATCACTCCTACATGAATTAAGAATTTTAAGAAAATTTTCCTACGAATCTCTTCTGCGATAAGATATGGGTTTGTTGGATATAGTATGGCCATACCCTTTTTTGCATTTGATTTGTCAATTCCTGCATTGGGTGCCATGATACTATCTGATGATGTAATTACAAATCCTCCAATACCTCCAAAAATTTTATCTGATTCTCTGATGATTATTTCTGCAATTTCTGATTTTAGTTCATAGGCCTTTGAAACTTTTTTGCCTTCTTCTGATGTTATGATTTTCTCCAAATTTACAATTCTTCCTTGTGAATTTGAGATGTATTTTGTAGAAATTACTAAAACGTCTCCTTCTTCCAAAGATACATTGTTTTTTTCTAATGTTTTCAACAATGTTTCAAAAACATCAAATTTTGTATCCATTCTTTCTGCTAAAAGTGGAAAAACTGTTAATTGCACAATATTTTGCCGTTTCTTTTCTTTTTTATTGTTGTGAATAATTGGAATTGTTGTAGGTATAATATCATGGAACAAAATCAAATAGATGAAATTTTAGATCACATCAATACAAGAATTGCTGAGGACGTACCTAGTATTGTAAAAATGATTGTTAGAAAAAAAATATCTAATTTTCAGTCATTTGAGGCTGAATCTCTTCCTGATTCTTTGAGAAATTGTTCTGTTGAGGAGTTAATTTCTATAGTTAAACACGGATTGGATACTGGAAAATTAAAAATTTAACTCTGGATTGGATTCTGAAAAGCTTTTAATCTGTAGAACAAGCTTTTTTGATTATGAATATTACTGAGAAGATTCTTGCTCGTGGAGCAGGAAAGTCTTCAGTTTCCCCTGATGATGTGGTTTTTGCTAAAGTAGACAAGGTAATGATGCATGACGTATCAGGACCAGGCGTCATTAAGGTATTTGATAAACTCAAGAAACAAGGAATTTCAGTAGACAAATTATGGGATCCTACAAAAGTTTGGGTTGCCGAAGATCACTTTGTTCCATCTGCAGAAAAAGTATCAGCTGAAAATATTGTAAAATTATCAAACTTTACAAAACATTATGGAATTGAAAAACATTTCAAGTATGGAATGGGTCAGTATGGAATTTGCCATACTATATCTCATGAAGAAGCAATGGTGTTACCTGGAGATGTTTATGTTGGAGGAGATTCTCATACTAACACAACTGGTGCATTAGGTGCATTTGCTTGTGGTTTGGGACATACTGATATTGCTTATGTTTTACTTAATGGACAAATTTGGTTTAAGGTTCCTGAAACTTATTACTTTAAGCTAAATGGAAAGTTACCTGACCATGTGATGGCAAAAGATCTAATTCTAAAAATTATAGGTGAAATAGGCAATGATGGAGGAGCGTATCAAACAATGCAGTTTGGTGGAAGTGGTATTGATGAAATGTCAGTTGAAAGTAGATTGACTATGTGTAATATGACTACAGAAGCTGGTGCAAAGAATGGTATTGTTGAACCGGATCAAAAAGTAGTTGATTATCTTACTCAACGAGGTGCAACCAATATGAATTTGGTAAAAGGAGATGACGATGCAGAGTATTCTAAAATTTTTGAATTTGAAAGTTCAGAGATGGAGCCAACTATAGCAAAACCCTTTTCTCCTGAAAATACATGCGTTGTAAGAGAAGCACCTTCTGTTGAATTGGATAAATCTTACATTGGTTCTTGTACTGGAGCAAAATACGAAGATTTGGAAGCTGCAGCAAGAATCCTTAAAGGAAGAAAAGTAAAGATTAGAACAGAAATTTTGCCTGCAGCCATTTCAATTTATCAGCGAGCAATGGAGAATGGATTGTTGAAAATTTTCTTAGATGCCGGAGCTACAGTTGGACCACCAACTTGTGGTGCCTGCTGTGGAGCACATATGGGAGTTTTAGCAAAAGATGAAATTTGCATTAGCACCACAAATAGAAATTTCCCTGGTAGAATGGGTCATGTAGAGTCTCAAACATATCTTGCATCTCCTCTAGTGGCAGCAGCTTCTGCAGTAACTGGAAAAATCACTGATCCGAGGGATTTGAAATGAAAGGTAATATCATAAAATATGCTAGGGACAATATTGATACTGATGTTATCATTCCTGGTACCTATCTAAAAATACATGATTATACAGAACTTGCAACACATGCAATGGAAGGATTGGATCCTGATTTTCATTCCAAAGTAAAAGAAGGTGATTTTATTTTATCTGGTAAGAATTTTGGATGTGGTTCTTCTCGTGAACATGCTCCAATAGCATTGTCTCATTCTGGAATAAAGGCAGTTCTTGCATTATCTTTTGCAAGAATTTTTTATCGCAATTCAGTTGATGGGGCATTTTTGTTACCTATAGAAATAGGACAGGATGCATATGATGGAATTTCTGAAGGTGATGAAATATCAATAGATGTATCTACAAATGAAATTAAAAATATTACAAAAAATCAAGCATACAAAATGAAACCATTTTCAGAACTTATTGGAAAGATAATTGCTGCTGGTGGACTCTTCAAGTATAAACCTGACCAGGATTAAAATGGGAAAAACTCTTTTTGAAAAAATCTGGGAATCTCACATTGTTGTTGAAAAACAAAATAGTCCTACATTAATCTACATTGATAGACATCTTGTTCATGAAGTAACTTCACCACAAGCTTTTGATGGATTACGTCAGAATAACAGAAAAGTTAGAAGACCTGATCTTACAATTGCTACAATGGATCATAATGTTCCAACAACTGACCGCACTCTTCCGATTTTAGATCAAACATCTTCTGTTCAAATTAAAACTCTGGAAAAAAACTGTAAGGATTTTGGAATTAAATTATTTGATATTGACAGTCCAAATCAAGGAATTGTTCACGTTATTGGTCCCCAGTTGGGAATAACATTACCTGGAACTACAATTGTTTGCGGTGATAGCCACACCTCTACACATGGGGCTTTTGGAGCACTAGCTTTGGGTATTGGAACTAGTGATGTGGAACATGTTTTAGCATCTCAAACTATGTGGTTAGAAAAACCAAAACCTTTTGAAATTAGAGTTGAAGGAAAACGAAAAAACCCTCATGCAGTTACTGCCAAAGATATCATCCTGTCAATTATCAAAAATATCGGGACAAGTGGAGGCACAGGCACTGTAATTGAATATCGTGGTGAGGGTATTACTGATCTTTCAATGGAGCAGAGAATGACTATTTGCAACATGTCTATTGAGGCTGGTGCACGTGCAGGTTTGATAGCCCCTGATGAAAAAACCTTTGATTATCTGAGAGGTAGAGAGTATACTCCAAAGAACTATGAGTCATTAGTTGATTCTTGGAAAGAGCATCTTAAAACTGACAATGATGCAAAGTTTGAAAAAGAATTTGTCTTACACATTGATGATATTGCTCCACAAGTAAGTTGGGGAACAAATCCTGGTATGACATGTGATGTTACAGATTCTGTTCCTTCCCCTGATGAATTTTCTAATGGTGATCCAAATCAAAAGAGAGGTGCTGAAAAGGCACTTGATTATATGAATTTGAAATCTGGAACTCCAATTGAGGACATCAAAATTGATAGAGTGTTTATTGGTTCATGCACTAATGCTAGATTAGAAGATCTTATTGAGGCGTCTAAAGTTATCAAGGGACAAAAAATTTCATCACATGTTAAAGCAATGGTAGTTCCTGGTTCTCAAATGGTGAAAAAACAAGCTGAAGAGATGGGATTGGATAAAATTTTCATTAATGCTAATTTTGAATGGAGAGAATCTGGTTGTAGTATGTGTCTTGGAATGAATCCTGATATCTTATCTCCTGGAGAACGATGTGCAAGTACATCAAATAGAAATTTTGAAGGTAGACAAGGTACTGGAGGGCAAACTCATTTGGTAAGTCCTGTTATGGCAGCAGCTGCTGCAATTCATGGACATTTTGTAGATGTAAGGGAGATGGATTTGAGTTAATATGGAATCTTTCAAAAAAATAACCAGCATTGTAACTCCGCTTGATAAAGTAAATGTGGATACTGATCAAATTATTCCAAAACAATTTTTAAAATTAGTTCAAAAATCTGGATTTGGAAAATTTCTATTCTTTAACTGGAGATATGATGAACAAGAAAATAAAAAATCTGACTTTGTCTTGAATAATCCAAATTATGAAAATTCACAAATTCTTGTGGCTGGAGACAATTTTGGTTGTGGTTCTAGTCGTGAACATGCAGTTTGGGCCTTGTTAGACTATGGTTTTTCTGTAATTGTTGCCCCTTCATTTGCAGATATTTTCTTTAGTAATTGCTTCAAAAATGGTGTTTTACCAATTACACTAGACCAAAAACTAGTGGAAAAATTACTACAAGAAACTGGTGTGATTGAAGTGGATTTAGAAAATCAAATGATTAAAACTCCTTCAGATGAAATATCTTTTGAGATTGACTCGTATCAGAAAAAAATTCTTTTAGAGGGATTGGATGATATTTCACTTACTTTTCAATATGGAGATAAAATTTTAGAATTTGAAAAACAGTCTACAGTCCCATCTGTTTTATAATCTTCTTTACTGTTTTCTCATTTCTCTCTAATGTCGTTGGAGATTCTGCATCTATCCATTCATTCTCACCAATATCAAAGGCACTAATTTTTCCCTCCTTTGACAAGTCTTGTAAAATATCAAATGAGAGATTAATTTTCTTTTGTTTTTGTTTTGCTTTAATTTTTTTGATAATTTCTTTACCTAACATGTATACTCCTAAACATTCTGATAACTGTAATTTCATTACTGGTTTTTCTTTGAATTCTTTTATAATTCCATTTTCCACTGTAGCAAACCCTGTCTCTTCTTTTCTTGTAGTTCTAGTTGCAATACATGCAGAACTTTTCTTTTCTTTGAAAAACTCTTTCATCTTCTCAAGATCAACTGCACATAAATTATCTACAAACCATAATACAAATTCTGATTCATTTTTGAGATTGTCTGCAATGTGTAATAGATCTCCTCCTGTTCCACTTTGTGAATCTTGAACAAAAGTAATATTTTTTTGATTTCCATAATAGTTTTTGATTTGTCCTCCTAATCCATTAAAGTCTGATATGATTATTACCTCATCTATGAAATTAAATGATTTTAGATATTTTACAATGTAATCTACTAATGGTTTCCCATTGATTGGAGTCATTGCTTTTGGAAAGAATTCAGTATATGGTTTACCTCTGGTTCCCTTACCTCCTGCAAGAATTACAGCCTTCACAGTCTAACGGTATGATTTCTGCTTTCTTCTTCTTGCACCAGGTCCGCCAAATTTCTTTGGTTCTTTTCTTCTGGCATCTCCACTGACTAGGTATTTGTCAAAATCAGTAATTCGTTTTCTAAGGTCTTCTCTAGTTGATTTTGGGAAAGGGTGATCTTTTGGCTCTTTTTTAGATTTGGTCCATCCTGTTAATGCTCTTGAAATTCCAGTTGCTATTGCACTTGCTTGACCCATAAAACCTCCACCTCTAACTCTTACAGAAATATCAATTTTATCCCTTAAATCTCCTGTAATTTCTAATGGTGCTAGAATAACTTCACGTGCTGTTTCTTGTGGAATCATTTCTACTGGAACGTTGTTAATTCTAACTTTACCATTTCCTTTGGTAATGTAAACATGGGCACTAGCTGTTTTTCTTGTTGCAAAATAAATTTCAGTTTTTGGAGTTGTCATTCAGTCCATCCTATTACTCTACATAATTCTCCTAGCACTGTATAGTTTGATGCAGTTTTTCTAATTTTTGCTTTTTCAAATTGAATTTTTTCAAGTGTTTTAATTTCTTTAGGTGAACCAATGTATGTTCTAAGTCTTTGATGAGCTGCTTTTCCTGATGGCTTTCTATCAAATGGAAGCATTTGACGAATCATTTTTGCCATTAAGGTATCTGGTCTTCTGTAGTGTACTGGTCCGTGTTTGTAATTGATAATGCTGTTAATTTCTAAAAATTCTCTATATTCTTTAATTTGATTACTTCTTGTTCCACTCATCATAATTTTTTCACAATTTACAACTGATACTCTGTTTCCTTGCATTAGTAATTTTGCAACATTTGATGCTAGTCTACCTGCAATATGATCAGTTGCATCTACAACAATTGGTCTATCAGTTCGTACAACTACTTCTTGTTTAGAAGTGTTTGAATTTCTTCCAACTGGTCTATTGATTCTTCCATTAGCCAAGTAGTACTACTCCTTTTCCAGTTGGGTTTTGTTTAATCAAATCTAAATGGGTGATTATTTTTCCACCTTTTTCAGTTATTTTGCTTGCTGCAGAATTTGAAATTGAAAATGAGAATAATGTAATTTTATGAGGAATGTTACCTGTTCCGAGGACTTTGCCAGGAAATACAACAATGTCGTTTTCTTTAGTTAACTGACCGATTCTATTCACATTAAGATCTCTTCTGGCAACAGATGGTTTTAATGCATATTCTGCTAATTTTGCCCAAATTGGAGCATCATTTTCTGTAGATGCCTTTTTTAGATCTTTGGCCATATGTATAACGACTTGACTAGTCATGTGAATAATTCGATTTGAAACCCAAATATAATGTCTATGCTTAGTTTATGCTTCAACTTTGTCAATCATATCTTTGAATTGACTTACTCTATTACTAACCTCATCTACTCCTGCAACAATGATTTGCTCTGGTTTGAGTGCACCTGTTGATTCCACTGTTAACACTTTGACATCTTCTTTATCCGTATCTGTAAGTGTTGAAATATTTGCAGAATTCCATTTTGCATGATCGGTTCCGCGTCCTAGTCTAGCATAACATTCTATTTTGATTCTTTGACCTGGTGCTAAATGGACTATTGGAATTTTGTCTGAAACTGGTTTAATTGAATCATCTTCTGAGGATAATTCATCTGAGAAAATTGTTCTTGTAACGTCTGACTCTTCTCCTGAATCTAAAACTAGCATTACTTTACAGTTTGAACATCCTGTTTCGCTTTGACATTCACACTTTGATGGTTCGTTAAATCTTGCCAAGTCTGTTGTTATTGGAATTAGTCCTAATCTATGGGCTAATCCTTCATCTGGTAGAACTGATGAATTCATAACAATATCTACTGTATCAATTGCAAATACTGGAACTCCGTTTAGACATACTCGTCTAAGTGCATTAGCATATTGTAATGGAATACCTTTTAGTTTTACAGCAATTTTCTGATCATCTTTACTAATAATCTCTAATGATGACAATGAGCAAAATTCCCAAAATCCACATAAAAATCTAGCTCGATATTAGGCATAGTCGGGAATGAATTTGCCCATTGATGATATTTGATTTTTACATGCATTTTATTTTTGAAATGGCTCATAAATTATGATTTTAAAAAATTAATTCTTAATACAGATAAATAAGAAATCCTCATACTAATTTTAGAAATGGCTGATGTTACATTAGTAAGATATTCCTTTGAAGGAGAAAAATTTGAAATCATGGTAAAGCCAGATCCTGCATTAGAGTACAAACTTGGAAAGAAAAAAGACCTTTCAGCAGTTCTAGTTTCAGATGAGATTTATACTGATTCTGGAAAAGGCACAAGACCTTCAGGAGATAAACTATTCAGGGCCTTTAAGACTGAAGATCCTACTGCGATTGCAGAAATCATAATGCAAAAAGGTGATCTAAATCTTACTACTGATCAAAGAAGAAAAATGATGGAAGACAAGAAAAAACAGATTGTCACATATATTGCTAAAACATACGTAGACCCTAAAACACACCTGCCTCATCCTCCATTGAGAATTGAACAGGCTATGAAAGATGGACGGGTTTCAGTCGATCCTCAAAAAAGTGTAGATGAACAGGTTAAAGATATTGTTGAAGAACTACGTTCTATTATCGCATTAAAAACAGAAAGTCTACAATTAGAAATTATAATTCCAGCACAGTTTGCATCGCAATCATATGCAGTGCTAAAGTCTGTAGGTTCTTTAAAATCTGAAGAATGGCAAAACAATGGTTCCTTAAAAGCAATACTTGAAATACCCGCTGCAGCAAGGCCAAATGTGATAGACAGACTAGGTTCTATAACTAAGGGCTCTGCTTCAGTTGAGGTAGTTCAATAATGGATAATAAGAGAAAATACGTTATTCCTGGCGATGTAATAACTACTGGCCCTTTTAGACCTGAACAAAATGTAATTCTTGAAGGTGATAAGATAATTTCTACAACTATTGGTATTTCTGAAATTTATGATGACTCTGTTAGAGTACTTACCTTAACTGGAAAATATATTCCTAAAATCGATGATCTTGTAATTGGTAAAATCAATTCTCACACTTCACTATCTTGGGAGTTGGACATCAATTCTTGTTATGTTGGATTCTTACCTGCACAAGATGTTTTTGGACGAGATTTTTCTGCTCATGCAGATGAACTTTCATCTAAATTAAAAACAGGAGATCTGGTAGCAGCAAGAATTGCTAATTTTGATAGAACTAGAGATCCTCTAGTAACAATCTCTGATAGGGATTTAGGTAAAATTGATTCTGGTGTATTGGTAAAAATTTCCCCAAGTAAAGTTCCAAGACTAATTGGAAAGAAAGGCAGCATGATTCAGATGATAGAAATGGCAACAGATGCTGCAGTAACAATTGGTCAGAATGGTTGGGTAGTAATTTCCTGTGAATCTCCAGAGGGATTATTAAAGGCTAAAAAAGCAATTGAAATGGTTAATGAAAAGGCACATGTTGCTAATTTGACTGACCAAATCAAAGATATGTTACAAATAAAGGATAATGAATCATAATGGGCGGAAGAGACGCAACAATGGTCCTATTGGACGAGAATGGTATTCGTTGTGACGGTCGTAAAATAGACGAACCACGACGAATTATGATTAAAGCCGGTGGATTAAAAAATGCTGATGGTTCTGCTTACATTGAATTTGGTAATAATAAAATTCTAGTTGGAGTTTTTGGTCCAAGAGATGTACATCCAAAACACATGTCAAATACTGATACCGGAATTTTAAGAGTTAGATATCATATGGAACCATTCTCTGTTGATGAAAGAAAAAGACCAGCACCATCAAGAAGAGAAATTGAAATTTCCAAAGTAATCAAAGAAGCATTAGAACCTGCTGTGATGTTAGAAAAATTCCCAAGAACTGCAGTTGATGTATTTATTGAAGTATTACAAGCCGATGGCGGAACAAGATGTGCTGCACTTACTGCAGCTTCTGTTGCATTAGCTGATGCTGGAATCCCAATGAGGGATATGGTTGCAGCAATTGCTGCTGGCAAAGTTGCAGATACTATCATACTTGATGTTAACAATGAAGAGGATCAAGCAGGTCAAGCAGATATGCCAGTTGGTTATATGCCAAGTCTTGAAAAAATTACCTTATTACAATTAGATGGAGTTTTGACTCCTGAAGAATACAAGAAATGTGTGGATGTAGGAGTGCAAGGTTGTAAAGTTGTTTATGAATTACAAAAGAAAGCACTTACTGACAAATACTTTGGAAAGGGAGGCGACTAAAATTGACCTCTGTTACAGTTATTGATTTACTAAAAAAGAATCAAATCCTTGAATTATTAGAAGAAGGAAAACGTGTTGATGGACGTGCATTTGATGAACCACGTGAAATCAAAATTGAAATTAACGCAATTCCTAAAGCAAACGGTTCAGCAAGAGTATTTCTAGGCGATACCGACGTTTTATGTGGAGTAAAAATCCAACCAGACAGACCTTTCCCGGATATGGGTGACAAAGGCATCTTCATGTGTACTGCTGAACTTTTACCATTTTCACATCCTACTGTTGAAACTGGACCACCACGAGATGATGTAATTGAATTGGCAAGAGTTGTTGATAGAGGAATTAGAGAAAGTCACATGGTTGATGTATCACAATTAGTTATTGAAAAAGACAAATCTGTAGTTGGTGTATTTGCTGATATTGTAGTAATTGATTATGATGGAAATCTCTTTGATGCATGCTCATATTCTGCTACTGCTGCACTACTCGCATCAAAAACTCCAAAATGGACTATGGTTGATGATACAGTAACACTTGTTGAAGGTGAAGAATCTCAATTACCAACTACAACAATTCCAGTATCTGTAACTATGGGAAAGATTGGAAATCACATTATAGTTGATCCAAATGGAGATGAATGGGCTAGTATGGATGCTAGAGTTACAATTACCAGTGATTCTGATGGAAATATTTGTGCTTTACAAAAAGGTGGCAGTGACGGATTTACTTTAGAAGAAATGCATCAATGTGGTGACATTGCAGTTAGAGTAGGCGCAAAAATAAGAGAAATTATAAAAGAGTCTCAAAAAGGTAGTCAGTAAAATGGTCAAACACACAAAAGCAAAAAAAGCCCTTAAAGGATTGGGTGCTCGTTACGGAATTAAACTTAGAAAACAATATACAAAAATCCATTTCACACTAAAAGAAAAACGAACTTGCCCTGAATGCGGTTCTAAAACATTTGGACGTGATGCAGTTGGAATTTGGTCTTGTAAAAAATGCAGCTATAAAGTAGCTGGTACAGCATATGACATTAAACTTTAGTGCAAAAATTACAGTTGATGCAAAAGATAAGACAATAGCAATTTATGATTCTGTAAATATTGACAATGAATTCTATCCTGAAAATCCTGTAAAAACCAAGATAACTTTTGATAAAAAAA
The DNA here is from genome assembly GCA_937875805.1 of uncultured Nitrosopumilaceae archaeon. Classification (GTDB taxonomy): domain Archaea; phylum Thermoproteota; class Nitrososphaeria; order Nitrososphaerales; family Nitrosopumilaceae; genus Nitrosopumilus. The sequence continues at coordinate 3,883 of CALFHG010000213.1, read as the reverse complement.
TTACAATCGCTGTTGAGACTGACCAACTAACGCATCTTAGAGCAAACTTGAATTCAACTCTTCGATTAATTCAAGCCAGCTATGATTCAATTGAATCGGTAAAGATATAATGAAACAAATTTTTTGATTAAACATGTCAGCAGGACAAATGCCACCATGGCTGCAAGAACAGCTTACAAAAATGCAACAATCACAACAAAATTTACAATCAATTATGACTCAAAAACAACATCTTGAGATGGAAAAAGCAGAAACTGAAAAATCTCTTGAAGAATTAAGAAAAGTTGCTGATGGTGATGAAGTGTTTAAACAAGCTGGTACCATATTGATTAAATCTAAAAAACAAGAATTAATTGATGAATTAGAAGAGCGAATTGAGCTTACTAAAACCCGTTCTACAGTTCTTGAAAAACAAGAAACACGTCTCAAAGAAACTCTCAAAGAACAAGAAGTAAAAATTACTGAAATGATGAAAGGTGGTTCTGCAAATGCTCCTCCAAACATACCTCCGCCAACAGATAATCCTAGAAAATAATTTCTCATACCAATTTCATATAAGATATTAACAATTCTTTTCCAGTTGTATTGTGAATTTAGAAAATCTCCGAATAATTGTAGATGAGAGAGAAAGAAAAAGTGGAATTCCTGATTTACTCAAATCAATTGGAATGAATATTGAAATGAAAACACTTCCAATTGGTGATTATATTGTTGCACCTGAAACTATAGTAGAGCGAAAAAGTATTCGTGATCTTATGGCTTCTATTTTTGATGGTAGACTTTTTGATCAATGCACTAGACTAAAGGAACATTTTGAACATCCTATAGTTCTCATGGAAGGTAATGTTGATGAAATTGAAGAAATAACTGAAAATCCAATGATATTTTACGGTGCGCTTTCTACTGTTGTTTTAGATTTTAACATCCCTGTAATTCCTACTCCGAGTGCTGCCCATACTGCAAAATTACTGGTATCCATGTGTTCTCGAAAAGATGCTCCACAAGGACCATATCTAAAAAAGATCAAAAAATCCTCTGATTTGGGAAAACAACAACTTTCAGTTCTTTGTAGTTTGCCTGGAGTTGGAGAGAAATTTGCAGTTAGACTGTTAACTAAATTTGGAACTCCTCTGAAAGTTTTTGGTGCAACCACTGCTGAATTGGCAAAAGTTGAAGGTTTGGGTGAAGCACGTGCAAAAAAAATTAAAAAAACACTGGGCACTAAAAGCAAATTACTAAAAACAACAAGCCAAAAAACATTAAATGATTCTTGATTTTTAATTCACATTCAATACTTTGATGATATTATGTTGAACTTATTTCTCTTTGAGTAATTTTCTTTTTAATGGAGTTCCACACACTGGACACTCTTTTCCTGTTGCATGATTGGTTCTACATCCTGGACAATAGTGAACCCATTTACCCACATCCTTGATTCCTTTAGTCATAATTGGGATTATTTCTAAACCTAAATTCTTTGCAACATTTGAAATTGCAAAATCATCGCTGATTATCTTACCATTGGTTTCTATGCCTAATGCGATAATTGAAATATCTTGCTTTGATAACTGGGGAAAATCCCCTGTATTTTTTGATGCTTTAATTGCATTTTTTATATATTCTAAAGATGGCTCTCTAATTTCCAATCTCCTAGTTTCAAGTAAAGTTCCTATTGCATCATGATTTTTCTTTATGTGTCTAATTTCCTCATAAACTAGTGGTGTTGTGTAACAAACATCTGTTGATCTAAATGGAACTCCTGCATAAAATGCACTAGCGTCTAAAATTTTAAAATCCAAGTTTGCTCATTTGTCTCAGCCCTCTTTTCTTTAATCTTAAAAAGACTGCATGGTTTTTGTATTTTCTAATACTAATTGGCTCTTCATATCCAACTGCCTTTACAACTTGTGCATCCATTGCAATATTACAATCATGAGAACAAACAATCTCAATTTTTTCATCTGGAACTACCATTGATGCTAATCTATACACTGGTGCAACAGGTGTTATGATTAAGACATCCAAACTTTCATGCAAAATTGGACCTCCTAATGAAAATGAGTGACCTGTAGAACCACTTGGGGTGGCAATTATCACACCATCCATTTTTTGTTTTACAATGTCATCTTGAAATTTAATTTTAATCTCTGCAGTTTTAGTCAAGTTTGTTCTGGTGATGTAAATTTCATTTAATGCTGGTGGAAACTCTTTTCCTCCACAAGATGCAACTACTCTAGTTCTTTTATCTAAAAAGAAATTATTTTTTAAAATTTGTTCTATTGCATCATCAATTTCTTCAATTGTAATTTCTGATAAAATACCTCTATTTCCTCCTACGTTGATAGTTAGAATTGGCGTTTCATTTTCCAAGTTTCTAAATACTCGAAGTGTTGTACCATCGCCTCCTAGGGTTATTACCAAATCTAGTTTTTCTTTTTTCAATTCCTCCAATGTATCCATTTGTTTTGCACCTTCAACTTTAATTGGTGAAATTGTAAACACTGTTGCTTTTTTTGCTAAAAGCTTTTTTGTGACATCTTTTGCAGCTTGCTCTGAGTTTTTGGATCCTACTTTACTGACTACTGCTACTTTTTGTAATTTCAAGCAGCTCTTCTGAATTGTATTTACTTAAAAATGATATTTTTACCATTTTTTGGAAAAACAATTAAGTATGAAAACAAATCCGAAGAAATTATGAGTTACGCACACCCTGAAGTTTTAGTTAACACTGAATGGTTATCCCAAAATCCTCCTAATGAAAAAAGGAAATTAGTTGAAGTTGATTATGATCCTGTAAACGGATATCAAAAAGGCCACATTAATGGTGCCAGTTTAATCTGGTGGAAACGAGACATTAATGATCCTATTACAAGGGATATCATTAGTAAAAAAGAATTTGAAGCATTAATGGCTAAAAATGGAATTACTGCTGATACTGAAGTTATTCTTTATGGGGACTTTAACAATTGGTTTGCAGCCTTTGCTTTTTGGGTTTTCAAAATTTACGGTCATGAAAATCTAAAGATTATGGATGGTGGACGAAAAAAATGGGAATTAGAAAATAAAGATTACACTACTGATGAACCTCAAATAGCACCAACAACATATGTTGCACAACCTCCAGATGAGGGATTACGTGCATATCTATTTGATGTTAGTAGAGCTTTAGGAAAAGATGACAGTGTGATGGTTGATGTAAGGTCTCCTGCAGAATTCACTGGTCAAATTACAGCACCACCAGAATATCCGATGGAACATGCACAAAGAGGTGGTCATATTCCTGATGCAAATAATATTCCATGGGCAACTGCAGTTAATGATGCTGATGGTACTTTCAAAGCAGTTGAAGAGTTAAGACAAAATTATGTACCAAAAGGAGTCACTCCTGACAAAGATGTAATTTGTTATTGTAGAATTGGAGAACGTTCTTCACACAGTTGGTTTGTATTGAAATATCTACTTGGATATCCAAAGGTTCGAAACTATGATGGTTCCTGGACTGAATGGGGAAACATGATAGGAAATCCTGTGGAAAAATAAATTGCTATTAGACCTTCCTATTCTTGAGCAAGGCACTTTCTATTTTATCAAAGACGGTGAGTCTGATATTGTAATGGAGGATAAAACAAAGCGAGGTCTTGAAATTAGAGAAACATCAATTGATGAAAAAATTAATGTCAAAGCCGATAAAGGAATGATCCATGATATGGATGGAATTGGGCATTGGGTTCCTATTAGATGGTATTTTTCAAAGGATTCCTTTGATCTACCAAAAGTATTGATTCATGCAGAAGCAATGGAAAAAAAATACATTGAACTCCGAGAACTCACATGTCCTGATGATGACTGATAACCTTTTTAACTAAAATCAAGTTACTCCAAT
>CALFHG010000212.1 GCA_937875805.1 uncultured Nitrosopumilaceae archaeon | reverse complement strand
GGATCTTTTAGATGATACAATACAAAACATTCCTTCAATTCCAAATCAAGTTTCTGAACCTCTAGAAAAAATCATAGATTCATCAATTAATGAAATCAATAAAATCGAAGAAAAAATTCAAGAGGCAAGCATGCCTGAAGAATCCTCTGAAGAGTATGCAATAAAATCAATTGAATATGTAAATCAAAAGAGATTACAAAATGGAAAGAGTACCATAACTCACGATTCTAGAGTTTATGAATTAGCAATGGCAAGAGCAAAAGACATGCATGAATATCAATACTATGATCACACAAATCCAATTACTGGAACCTGTCCCTATAACATGAAATCCGAATTTGGATTAAAACCAAATGAAAATGTTGCAGAAAATGCATATCTCTTTGGAACTGAAACAAGTCCAACACTTTACAATCCTTCATACACTGAAATAATTGATGGATGGATGGATAGTACTGGTCACAGAATGAACTTGCTCAGCTATGAACATGTTGGAGGCTCTGTTGCATGTTATGGTGGTTTTTGTGTTTTCTTGGGATTAAATCATGGAAATTATGGTGAGGGATGTTATACTGCATCTGAAGGACAAGCATATGCATCAAAGTTTGACAGTTGTACTCCAAATCAAATGAGACAATATGAAAAACTTTTACAAGATTATGACAAAGTCCCTTCAGTTGCAAATTCGCAAACAGAATATCAAAAGTGGATGAATATGTACAATCAGATAGAAAATTTCAGGTGTTAATTTGTTAAGACCATATCTAATTGAAATTCGTTTAATGGGAGAACCCAAACATCTAGTACGACAATTAATCTATGATATTTTTCATAAATTTAGAGTTAGAGGACAAGTGAACAAAAGACCCGTTCCACATGTTACTTTGTTTGGACCATTTGCATGTAGAAATATTCGTTCAGTAATTCATGACATTGGTGAGGTAGGCTCTGAATACTCTGAATTGCCATATGAAATTGATGGATTTGATTACTTTGAGCTGAAGAAAAAATTTCTCTTCATTACTACATCAACTAGAAAAAATGTTATCTATCTAAAAATAGTTCCAAGTGAGGATCTCAAAGATTTCAGACATGAATTGGCAAAAAAACTACTCAAATACACTGATGCAGTAGAAGCGTCTCATGACTCTAAAAATAAATTCAAGTATCATGCAACTATTGCCATGAAAGACATTCATCACAAGTTTGATGAGATTTGGGAATATCTCAAAGGACATGATATCAAAACAAAGGGAATATGTTATAGAATCACACTACTCAAGCAAGGCAAAATAATGTATGAATATGATTTACCGACAAAGAGATTACTTAATCGTAGACAATCATTAAGTAGACGAATTAGATTCTAAACTCTATTCTACAATAACCTACTGCCTTTAATTCTAAAAACTACCTAACAATATTGATCATCTATTGTGCTTGTTGCCATAAACAGATGCCATTTGATGAAGTAAGAATAAGGTATCAAAATTGGTATCATAGAAAGTGTATTTGGCATATTGCCCATTTGATTAGATTAGATAGTTTCTTTTAGGTGATTCCAAACTTCAACACGCTTAAGTTCAAAAATAGAGGATTTTCCATCTCAGGCACAAC
>CALFHG010000211.1 GCA_937875805.1 uncultured Nitrosopumilaceae archaeon | reverse complement strand
GTCTGAATCACCTTCTTTCTTTTTAAATTCATTAAATTCTTCTTTTTGTTTAATCATTATTTTACGATATTCTTCCTCTTCATTCATGAATTATTGATAATAATTTTGAACTTAAGCCTATTGAAATGAAAACAAGATAAACTATAGACAGGTTAATAGTCTAATTTTAGGCACAAATTACATGTCTTCAGACTCTCAAAACATTCGCCGTGCAATTTTATCTAAATGGCAAGAGTCTCTTTCAAAGCATGGAAACTTATTTTCATCTGATTCTGTGAGTGGATCCAGTCCTCCTTCCGTATTTGTTGGATCTTATAATTATCCTAAGGTCTTTGTTGGTCCTATGGTGCCACCAATTCATGGTGATACAAGTTTACTTGACAGTCCCGAAAAGTGGAAAGGAAAATCATTAGAAGACATTGTTAATTTTAGATTAAACTTGGTTAGAGGAATACAAAAAATTCCTATTGAGCAAACCGATGGTCGTTACATAGAAAATCTTCAAGAAGTTGCAATGTCGTCAAAACCTATTGACTCTGATCTGATTTTTCAAAAAGCAACTTCTCCTAATGTTACTTTGGATGGGGAAAGTGCACCTTTTGGCCCAATAGGGGAAATTAAATCTGCAAAATTTTCTAATACTTCTTCTGTCAAATCTATTGAAAAAATATACTATGACAAAGATTTGAAAGCACAAGATGCAGTATTGAATTTGTATAATTCTGGAATTGAAATTTCAAAAATTCAAAAATGTTTTAGTATCGGAATGCTTGGCCAAAAAAGAAAATTAGTCCCTACTAAATGGAGTATTACTGCTACTGATGATATTATATGTAAATCCCTTACTGAAGATGTTCTGAATTATAGTTTAATTGACTCTCATAGAATTTTTTCATATGAACACTTGGGAAATATTTTCACGATTGTTTTATTTCCTCATAGGTGGGTCTATGAAATGATTGAAGCTTGGTATTCTAATGGAATTATTGGTTTTGGTTCTGACAATGAAGATGCTCGTGGAATTGATCATCCTCCTGCAATTGCCGGTGCATATTTTGCAGCAAAATTGGGTGTTTTGGAATATTTGAATAAAATGAAAATTCAAGCAGGTGTTGTGATTTTGCGTGAAATTAGACCAGAATATGCTATTCCTGTGGGTGTATGGCAAGTTAGAGAAGGAGTACGTGAAGCTATGAACCAAAAACCGATAATTGCTGATGATTTTGAACATGCGTTACTTTTGGCATCAAACAAAATGAGTATTAGCAAATCTGAATGGTTTTCTCATGGGAATATTCTTGAATTAATGCGACAAAAAACAATTTCAGACTTTTTTTAGATTTACAACGGTGACTTCTTTTTCTTTTCAATGGGATAGATTAAATCTTAGATTTTGATTGAAATAATATAATGAGTACTGAAACGTCAGAATCTGAATTTTCTAATTACGGTCTATACACTGTTATCGATAATCTTGAATTGTTTCTACCACATACTGAGATTAAAATTGAACGAATGGGACCAAATGTTTTTTCTTATGTTAGAAACGACTCTGAATCTGATCTAGTTAAAAAAATAATTCCAGTTAAATCTGATCAACTCACAATTGAGATTTCTCCAATCCGGCCACTAAACTATCCTGCGAAAAGAACAAGTTATGTCTATTTAGAACTTGAGACTCCTGTTTTTTTATCTGAAAACTCTGCAGCTACTATTTTTGCTCGTTGCCCTATTGAAATTGGTGTATTTTTAATTCATGATGGTCATAAGGACTCTCTAGATTGCTTTACATGTGATCCTACAAATTCAAGATTTGCTCTTTATGGGGTACCTGATTCTGGAACTTTGTGCAAATATGCTCCATCTGAAATTGTAGAATCTTATGAAGATTCAATCCCCTTTGTCAATGCTGTTTTAGAAATAAATCTTCAAAATCAGTTAGATGATGGGCGTTCTATTTCTAAAATTATTTTTCCAATCTCTGATAATTCTGTTTATTATAAAAATTCAAAGGCAATAATTGATTCTATTGAAGCTGTGTTGAAGAAAAAACTTACTTTACAAATCTTTGATGTTTCTAAAAAATCTATTCAAACTGATTGGACTTTATCTCCATCATATGAGCGTGAATTGATTGACATGGGTGTTGACTAATGGTTTTAGATTTCCTACAGAGTTTAAGTGAAATAGAACTTGTAGGGGGTTTGACACTTCTATCTTTATTGATTGGAGGAATAATAATGGCAGTTGGCATAATTCTTGCTAAAACTGTAAGATTACTTTTTACAAAATACTATGCGCCAAAATTATCTCAAGACACTGCCAAGAATTTTGGAAAACTCATCTATTTTGGAATTATAATTATTTCATTTTTGGTGTTTACATCTTCCACTGGTGTTGATTTGTCAGGCCTCCTTGTAGCGGGTGGAATATTTGGAATTGTAATTGGTTTTGCAACACAATCTGTTGTTTCAAATTTAATTTCAGGAGTTTTCTTAATGGTGGAAAAACCTGCCAGACAGGGCGATTCTATTGAGCTCCCAAGTTTGAATATTTCTGGAACTTTATTGGATATTGGTACTTTTTCTGTCCGAATAAGACTTTTTGATGGAACAATTGTTCGTGTTCCAAACGAATCCATCTTCACATCTACTATTAGATCACTCACTTCCACTCAGGTAAGACGTTCTGAATGTTTAGTGGGCATTGCGTACAAAGAAGATATTGACGCTGCTATCAGTGTCATTAAAAAAGAGATTCGCAAAACAATGTCTTTTGTTTTAACGTTGCCTAAACCTGAATTCCGTATAAAAGAATTGGCTGATTCAGGCGTAAATATTGAAGTTTTAGTATGGCATCCTAGAGAAGATTGGGGAGAAGTGTCTCCAAAATTACTCAAGGTTGTTAAAAAAGCTCTGGATGATAATGGAATAGAAATCCCATTCCCTCAACGTGTAATTTGGGATGCAAAAAAATAGATTTTTTATTTTTTAATTTTGATACTTGAACTATTTTTAACTGCTCTTTTTTTCTTAATTAGACTAAACATTATCATTCCCACATTGATAATTGAAATAATTTCAATCAAATCTACTCCGTACAAGAACCAATCAATTACGGGATGAATTCTTGATATAATTCCTGCTTCTAACATAATATCTGCATTCCATATCATATGTGGAACTTGAATGAATTGTATTATTGCAATCAGTACCACACTACCTAAGATTTTATTTTCATACCAATTCCAAAATTTATTCCATGCATTCATGTAATACATTATTTTTTAATTCTATTAAACACATCTAAAATTAGATTCTCCTAATTAGACTGGACTAATTATTTTAGGAATAAAAATAATTAGTTCAAACTAACGAACCATTCGAAGTTAGTAGTTCTAGCTTTATTAATTGACAATGAACCAAAAACTATTGAAAAAAACACCTGAACCAATAGAGAATATCAAAGATGAGGCATGGCTTGACAAAATGGAAAGAAAGTCAGAATCTAGTAGAACTAGAGTCGTAGCCATAACTTCATTGAAATACTTTGATATTTTCTATGAATCTCAGGGAGTAGAAAGACACCTAGACCCTAGTGTAGTTTATGGATTCATACCAAAGATGATTGAACAATATCTTTTATGGTATAATCCAAAGCCAAATCCTAATTTTTTGCTAAGGTCTGACATACGAAGTATCTGCAATTCATTAGACAGTTTTGTTGGATTTATGAGAGAAGACCATAAGGACATCCAACAATCAGAAAATGTCACATTCAAAAGAAAAAGCTCAAAGACTACGGAAATGTATTTTGGGTTCATCTACATGTTTTTTATAAAAAGTTGGCAACATTTTTTGATGACTATTTACAATTAGAAAAGATTCGTTATTGAAGGAAAATTGAATAATCTATGAATGAAATACTATACTTTTGATTACATGGACTCATTGAGATTTGATTCTTTCTTTTTTCATCCAGATTGTTCTATTTTTATGATCAATTAATTCTATATTCATTTCATTTAATTTGTCACGAATTTTATCTGCTTTTTCAAACTGTTTTTCTTTTCTATGTTC
>CALFHG010000210.1 GCA_937875805.1 uncultured Nitrosopumilaceae archaeon | reverse complement strand
ACCAAAATAATATCCAGACAATATAGTTCCAGTAGACCAAACTAGGGAACCAGCAAAAGTGTATGTAACAAATTTTGGAATTCTCATTTTGAGTAACCCGGCAGGAACTGAAATCATTTCCCTCATTAATGGAACCATTCTTCCCAAGAATACTGCCTTGTCACCGTATTTTTCAAACCAAATTTCAACTCGTTCTAATTTTTTCTCATTTATCTTAACAAATTTCAAATAACGAAGTAAAACAACTCTTCCTAGTTTTAATGCAATAAAATAGATTGCAGATGTTCCAATGGTTGCACCGATTCCACCAAGTATGATCATTGGGATCAAACCAAGCAAGGTAACACCTTGCTGAGATGCTATAAATCCAGCAGTTGGAAATATTGCCAATGTAGGAATTGGTGGAATTATAGTTTCAAGTAATGCTGCTAAGAATATGCCCTCATAGAGATGATCTCCTAGAAATTCTGCAATCCATATCAAAAAAGAATCAAATGGTTCCATTTGATTCTGAGAATAAAATCTTACTAAATTACCTTACGAGAGATTTTTACAGGCACATTTTGTGCCTAAAGTTTTGAAATGTTATGGTTTCAAAAATACTTTCAATGTGTCAGGTTTTTTTGCATGTTGAATTGCTTTTAAAAATTGCTCCAACGGAAAAGTAGAATCAATCATAGAGTCAACTGAAACAATTCCTGATGCTAGTGCATCTATTGCAGGTTTGAATAATCCACAACGAGATCCAATTAATGTAATTTCATTTACTACAGCTGGAGTCAAGTCAAGATTTTCCCTGGATGCTATAGTTGATTTCAATATTACAGTTCCACGTGGTTTGATCAATTTCATAGTATCTCCAAATCCAGAATTACTTCCAGTTGCCTCTACTACCAAATCAAAAGATTGTTCATCAGAGGGTTCAATGCCAATTTTTATTTTTATTCCACTATTTACCAAACTCTCAAGTTTACTTGAATGTCGTCCAAAGCATGTCAAATTAGGACATGTTAATTTTAAAACTTGAATAATTAATTGAGCTAGTCGTCCATCTCCAACTACTGCAACACTCCATTGAGGTTGCAATGATACCTGTTCTTTAATTTCAAAAGCAGCAGCTAATGGTTCAACAAATACAGCCTGCTCATCAGTTATACTATCAGGAATAACATGCAGATTTTTTTCAGGTAGTGAGAGATATTCAGCAAATGCACCATCTCGTTTTAAAATTCCAAGAACTGTTCTGTTTGGACAATGCCTATCCATACCTTTTTCACAAGATTCACAGACTCCACATCCAGCATTAATTTCACCTACAACTCGCTTTCCAATCAATTCAGGATTTTTAGATTTCTCTACAACACCTACAAACTCATGTCCCAGCACCCCATCATATGCCATGTAACCATCTAAAATTTCAAGGTCAGTTCCACAAAGTCCAGCTAAACTTACTCTAACTAACACCTCACCAGTAGGATCAGGATAATTCTCATCATAATTCATATTTTTTCCATCAAAGAAAGTTGCCTTCATAATAACATCATAATTGTATTCTAATTTTAAAATAGTGGAATTCTAAAAAAGATAAAAGCTTATTTTCAAATAATTTAATGAATAATAATGCCAAGAATTTCTCATTTTGATATTCCAGTGGATAATCCAGAACGAGCACAAAAATTCTACAGCAAAGTCTTTGATTGGAAGTTTGAGAAATGGGACGGGCCAATAGACTACTGGATGGCAAAGACTGGAACAAAAGAACCAGGAATTGATGGAGGTATGTCAAAAAGAATTCCAGGTCAAATTGGAATGACTAATACAATCAATGTTCCATCACTGGATAAATTTCTAAAGAAAATCACAGAGAATGGAGGACATTTGATTATACCAAAAATGGCAATTCTAAAAGTTGGATGGTTTGCACAATGTACAGACACTGAAGGCAATATGTTTGGGATTATACAATTAGATGAGAAAGCAGAATAAACCACCTAAATTAATAATCAGATAGAGTACAAATTTTTAATTGAGTTACAAGTTTTTAGATCATGCAACTGATGCCATTATTGAAGTCACTGCAAAGAATCTCAAAGAAGCATTTGCAGTAGCAGCTGATGCAGAAATCAATCTAACACTAGACCAAGACAAAGTAGAAGAAAAAGGACAGATGGAGTTCTCTGCCAATGGAAAAGACCTACACTATCTTTTGTTTAGTTGGTTGGAGGAAATACCATTTATTCTCATTACTGAAGGATTTGCGATTAAAAGACTGGAATTTGACATTGAAGAAAAAGACGGATACAAAATCAATGCAATTGCATATGGAGAAACATTAGATGTGAAAAAACATAATTTCAAAGTCGAAATTAAAGCCCCAACATTTTACGATATGGAAATCAGAGAAGACAACGGGGTCTACATGCGATTCTTACTAGATCTCTAAATGTTGTGAATAATTATTTGCAATATTCTGGAAGAAATTATACGCATTTTTTAAAAGACTGTACCGTAAAGGTACTATTGTGAGAACAAATCTAGGACTATTTGCAGTATTTTCGTTAATTATTCTAATGATTGTTCCAATTCATGCAGATGTAACTAGTGTCACACTTGACAAGGGTAGTTTTTCAATTGATGATAAATTTATCATTACAGGAACTGTAAATGATGAAAACAGAGTAACACTTCTTGCATCAATGAAAGGACCATCAGATGAGAAACTTACAAGAACTGCAATATCAGACAATGATGGAACGTTTTCATTTGTTCAAGTAATGGCAGATGCTCTATTCAAAACTAAAGGAACCTATGAAATTAATGTATTTACAGAATTTCAAATTCCAGAAAACGGAACAACAATCAAAGTAGAGTATAGCAATGGTATTGCTACACTATTACCAGACTATGAAGTAATTTTAAATTCAATTGGAAATAAACAAGTAGATGAAACACAAAAACTAAGTTTTACAGCAAGCATAACAGATTCTCAAATTACAGATGAACAATTCAGTCTTGAAAAACAACCTAACGGTTCAACAATTAACAAAGACACAGGTGAATTTTCATGGACACCAACCAACACACAAGCAGGCGGATATATTTTTGATATAATAGTAAAAGCAGGAATACTAGAAGATAGAGAAACCATTGCAGTAACAGTTGCAGACAAACCAGTTACTACACCAACAGAACCTGAGGAGATTGTCTGTCCCCAAGGAATGGAACCAGTAAATGGAAAATGCCCAGACAAATCAGTTGTGGAAGAACCAAAAATATTAGGAATTGCATCTTTTGTTGATGAGGCAAAAGATCCA
>CALFHG010000209.1 GCA_937875805.1 uncultured Nitrosopumilaceae archaeon | reverse complement strand
TTTGATGAAAACACCACATTAGAAGACATGCTAAAAAGAATTTGTAACAAGATGCAATATTCAGAAAAGTTGAAAAATTCAATCAAAGGATTATTTTTAGAGAATTTCAGTCATGCCATTACTAATCAACAATTTTTAATTCAAAAAAATGGTCAAATGGAAATTTATCCAAAAGATGTGAATAAAAAACAGATTCTAAATATTAAAAATTTAGCAGATAGTACTTTGCAAGTCACAGAAATACTTGATGCAATGATAGATTGGTCAAATGGAACTATGAGAAAACCAGATAAAAAATCAGTAATGTTAGATGAAGTAGTTAGTGATTTGACAAAACAAGTTCATGCATTAGATAAGAAATTAGACAGATTATCATAAGAAAGTTATTTTAAATTATTCAAATAATATTTCTCAACTCTAGCCATCATAGGCTCCACATAGTCATCACATGTTTTGACAAATTCCTGTCGAGTGTTTTTCTCACTACTAACTAGAATTACCACCTGATTGATTTTCTGACCAGTTGCCTCCTCAAACATTTTAGCATAGCAAGTAGTTTGCAGATAATACTCGTACATGTAATCATCAATCTGCGGTTTTCGTTTGGTCTTGTAATCAATTATAGATAATTCTCCATTATACTCTGCAATCAAGTCACTAGTTCCTGCAACCTGAAGTTTATCTGAATACATTCTCTGCTCTATACATGCAACATCTGAAATATTCTCAAGAAAAGGTTTCAAATTATTAAAATGGGCTATAGGTAACAAATCAAATTCTTCTAGAGCCAAACTATTAGACAAATAATCTTCTATGATTTTGTGGGATTGCGTTCCGATATCTTGTGCTTGTTTTGTTATGTATTCATGAGCTGGTTCGTTTTCTTTCCAAGTTTGTAATCCATTTTTCTTGTGTTCAGGTGCAGTTGCAGAAAGGATAGTACTGATTGAAGGATAAATTTTATCAAATTTAGTCTGATACCAATGCCCATCATCTCTATCCAAAAGTACTGGTTCTCTAGCCTTTAACATGGGTGTGAAATTTGCCACAGAAAAATTCAGATGAAGTAGTTATTGAATGATTTGGACATTACATCATTTTTTTAAATTTATCATACTCTGATCTTGTTTTTACAAATTGATCTGTTTCAATTTTCCTCAATGAGAAAAGATTCTCCATAGAATCATTAATGATATGGATAGATTCATCAAAGATCACAGTATCAATAAACACCTCATCAGGATATACAGTGTATTCAAAGAATTCAGTTTCAGTTTGAATCTTTAATT
>CALFHG010000208.1 GCA_937875805.1 uncultured Nitrosopumilaceae archaeon | reverse complement strand
CAAAACAACATGGGAGTTGTAATGAAGGAATTAATTGCAGATCCTGAAACTACAGTGGCTAAAAAGATGCCGGACTATATTCAAAAAGTGATAAAAGATTTGCATTCAGAATCTGAAGAGATTAAAACTATGAAATTAGAATCGAATTCATTTGATGAAAAAGAATTTCTCTCATCAGAATTATCCAGTATTGGAAAGAAAGAGTTTGGTGTAGAGATTACAGTGTATTCAGAAAGTGATTCGGACATTTATGATCCTAAAGGAAAGGCAAGACATGCAAGACCATTCAAGCCAGCGATTTTGATTGAATAATAAAGACGTCTAGGATAATGAATTTATTTTATTTTCAATCTCATCTTTGATTGAAATTTGTTGAACAGATTCAAAGGGAACAGGAATGTTAAAGCCTAAAATTCCAAAGTATGCAGTTCCCTTTACTGTAATTTGCATTACTCCATCATTAGATATGATAGATGATATTACAGGAGATAATCCACTCTTTTGAAAATTCTGAACTATCAGAATCTCTTTGTCATCCCCAGGGTAAATTGTAGCATCAACTGTAGTGTATCCTGCTCCCACATTCACATCATTAACTAGCAAGTCATATGATAAATCAGGAATATACACAGGAACAAGCCCGTTATTTGTCAGGCCAAAAAATAAATTCAAATTCACACCATCCACCAGATTAATTGCAGCACCAAGCCAGTCCCCTGAAATTGCCTGAAGACCTAGATTCACCAAAGTTGAGAATGTAATATTTACCAAATCAATACTATGAAAAGAAACTGTATCAAGTTCAACATTGATTTGTGTATATGAATAGTAGAGTAATCCTCCCATTATCACTAGCATTAAGAAAAATACTCCTATACCAATTCCTACAAATTTAGCTTTTCCCATTTCATGTTTTGTAAATAAAACGGATTATAACAATGGATGTTAGATGCAATACCATGAAACAAAGAACAAAGGATCAAATTCTAAATTATCTTCATGATTGCTATTCACAAAATGCAAATGCTGTTGTTACACCATCACAAATTGGTGCACATCTTGGAATAAAGGGGACCATCATAAAGCCAATTTTAAGAGATTTAAAAAAAGATGGGTTTGTAATTCAAACTCATAGTGAAATAGGAGAATCAGGATATCAAATTAGCTCCAAAGGAGTAGACAAAAATAAATCTAAACTTGCAGAATTAAAAGGAAAAGCATCTTGATTAAAATTAACAAAGAAAATGATATCACATTTCTAAGTGCATCAGTTACTGATTTTGCAGATTCTTTAGGGTATTGTGAATACAAAATTCCACTATCCATCAAAGGTGTAAAGCCAAAACCATCACAATCACTAATTCAGGGAACCAAAGCCCATCATGCAGAAGAAAAGTACGAGGCAGAACATGTAGAGTTGGAACCA
>CALFHG010000207.1 GCA_937875805.1 uncultured Nitrosopumilaceae archaeon | reverse complement strand
TTTTTGAATTAGCACTAAAACAAGGAAACTTTGATGATGTACTTGATAACACTGATCCTGTAATATCTATAATATTTCCAAGAAAGGGATTCATTTCAGAATCTGGTTTTGGTGGAAGTGTAAAAGTGGATGATATTATGAGTAAAAATATTGTTTCTGTAAGATATGATGATGATTTGGCAAAAGCAGGCACATTGCTGATAGAGAAAAACATCAATGGTGCTGGAGTTTTATCTGGACATGATAGTATAATTGGAATAATTAGTAAATCTGACATTATCAAAGCAGTGGCATTTTTGAAATAACCTCATTTTCACTAAATTCTATGTGTGGCCTTTTCCTTTTTTTTCTAAAACTCTAATAATTCAGTACGTCTAGGATAATCATTGGATTATGAAATTTTTTGTAAGCAAATTTTAGATGCAGACCCTAAGATTCGATTTGCCACAGTCTATGATGAATGGGCAGTTAAGGCGGGAGGTGGTATGAGGGAAGGAATTGAAAACCTACTATCTGAACATGCAGAAAATGAATTAGTCAATATTTCTACTCTTGATTGGAAGGCTCGAAAAGATATGTCCAAATGGCTTGGCAAAACAAAATACACTCTAGCAGAATATGACAAGGTAAAGCGATTTTCGTTTTATCTGGGTGATGATCACTTACTTTTAGTAAGTACTGAGAAAGACTGTGATACCCACACTGTAGTTGATAAAGTGATCCAACTCTATTACAAAAATCAAAACTGATTATCTTACGATACTAATTAATTTGGATATTTCTTAATGATAACATGATAAATCCTGTATTAATGGAATTACTTGAAAAAAATGATGTTTTAGATATTTTCCTAAGTTCTGTTACTTATCAATTACAAAAAATTCACAATGTAGAGAAAACAAACGAGGGACGCGATTGGTATCTGGAATTACCTTCAATTATCAAAGATAAATTTGATAATTATAGAACTGATTATGAAAAATTCTCTAAAATCTTGACTTTAGAACATGAACAAATTCAAAATGAAATGAATAAGGGCTATTACTATTGGAGATTATTGCATTCAGCATGTATTACATACCATAATGATTTGGTAGAATATGATCAACAACTAATTGAAGAGTTTAATCTACCTGAAACAGAGGCAATCTCTAACAATTCTGTATTAAACGAATGTATTGCTATTTTGGATCAACATGTAATTGAAAAATAGATTTTAAAACGTCAAAATATCATCTAAAATTTATTCATGGAAGAATTTTGAATCTTTTTATGAGTAAACAATGAACTATTCTTATGGAACTAAAATCAGAAAAATCAATTAAAGAATATTTGAAAACATTACCTGATGACACTATCATCAAATATTATCTTGATGTAGAGTATAGTCCATTCCCAGTATTACTTATAGAAGAATATACTCGACGTTTCAAACGAAAAACAAAAGATGAAATTATCAAAGATTTGAAATTCCAATCTCGTCTTGCTCGTAAAAAAACTCAAGAATTAGGCAAGATGGCAAAAAATCATAAATTAGTTGATGACGTTACTCGACAAAAATCTGAAGAAATTATTAAACATGCAAAGAAAAAGGGATACGAAATAAGCGAAAGAATTTCTGCAAAAG
>CALFHG010000206.1 GCA_937875805.1 uncultured Nitrosopumilaceae archaeon | reverse complement strand
TCATCAACTTGATCCCAATTACATTCATCAGGAAATTTTCTATTTCTTCTTGAATTTTTGAATGAAGCGTACTTGTTTAGGTATGATTCAGTAACTATTTCAGGCAATGATTCAAATTCATCAAGTCCCAAATCAGTTATTGCAAAGTGACCTTTTGAAGTATCTTTGATTAACCCTGCTTTTTTTAGATAAGTTCTAGCCCATCTAATTCTATGCAGAAACAATCTTTCCTTGCCTGATTTCTTTTCAACCAATCTTTCTTGTTTTGTCAAGTTGAAATGATCTGCCAATTTGATTTCACAATCTAAAACAGAACATTCATGGATCATGTTTAGTTTGTTTGGTTGTTCTCCATGCAATGCACATTCCAATAATGGTTTTGTGATTTCAGATATTTTTGGCATTGTCAACATGAGAATACCTCGCAATTTGCCTTGAATTCATAATCGCACATTTTATCCGTCATTTTTTGTGAATTGTCTTTTTTCTTTTGTTTGTAAATCCATTCAGCAATTTTCAAATCTGCACAACTATCATTTCTAATTTGAATACAGAAATATTCATTAGAAAATCTAGATGAATATTCTACGGAATCTGCTTCCATTTCATCTAAATTACAAGCTTCATTTGAATATATTTTGGATTCATAGACTATCTTCATATCCTTGAGGATTTTGAATTGTGCCGTTTGGTCATAGAATTTTATCATCATAATTTTCCACTCCAATCGTAACTTGGCGAAGTTAATCCATCATCTAATCCATATCTTTTTCTATATCCAGTATATCCAGCACTACGAGTTTTTTCAGTAGTTATTCCTTTATGTTCTGGATCATGCAGTTTTTTGAATTCGATATACTTTTCTTGATGTTCCAATCTTTTTTTTCTCATTTCAGCATATTTCTTGTCATTGGGATCGCCTTTTTGTTCTTTTATGATTTTTGCCAATATCATTTCGGATTTATCAAAAGCCGTTGTTGCTTTAAAATAGCGTTTTTCTAAATGTGTTCTAGGCATTAGAGAAATTGTCCCATGAATTTACTTTCAGAATATTCGGATCTATCAAAAGTTTCTCTAAGATTTTCTAGTATTTTTTCCAATGCAGATCGATCAACTCTTTCGTAAAACAGTTCTTTTTCCTGATCATTCTCAATTACTATATCCAAATCATGAATTAATGATTCGAGTTGTGTTTCTATTGCAGTTACTCTTTTGATCATTATTGGTCTAGTCAATTTTCAACACACTTTGTACAATAAATATTTGAGTTATGTGCAAGTCGTACTGTTTTATCTGTGCCATATTCTTTCCATAACGCTTTGCCAAGTCTAGTTCTACAATCAGGTTTGTATTCCTTGAAAACAATATCACATGAATAAAAAGCCATTATTCTAGTTCCTCATTGGACAATATTCGTTCATCATGTTCTTTTTTGTCAATATCCTTATGGCAAGTTACACAAACAAACCAAGTATAGTGCCTGTCTTTGAATGATTTACTACATTCTTCACATTGATCAGCGTACATTATTTTAATTCCACCTCTCGCATTAGTCCTCGTTCCTCAATTTCTCGGCACATTCGATTAGGCACTCTCTACA
>CALFHG010000205.1 GCA_937875805.1 uncultured Nitrosopumilaceae archaeon | reverse complement strand
TGGTATGACCTTTTCTGAACTTTTATGAACGTAAAAGTTTCCTCTAATTTTTTTACCTACTTTCTCTCCGTTTTTTAGTTGGGCAAACATTGCCTTGCGACTATTCGAGTCCCTCATATCGGATAATATTGTTTTTGATGTTTTTTACTTGCTATTTTTCTTTCTGTAAGGTCTTTTATTGAATTTAAATATACCATGTGAAGAAATGGGTCAGGTTTTTTTCCAGTTGGCAAAAATGATGATGATGGATCTTTTTTGTTGTAAAGTCGATTGTAATTATTAATATTTACAGAAGCAAAGTATAACTTTCTTTGTTCAGGGGTCATTGCACTATCTCCGTTATCTCTAGTTCTGCCAAAGTAGGTAGTAACCATCTTGCGGTGCTAGCTAGGTCAGCAACAAACAGGAAAGGAATTATTTTTAAGGGATTTATGCGTTGGTGTCCCGAATAGACCATTCCTGCATCTCCAAGTATTCCTACAAACGGAATTGAGAAATATACTAGGAAATGATACTTGTGCAGAAAATGATTATGCCCAGCTATATCTCCAAATGAACCCTTGTGAACCTTTCTCACAAACATTCCAACGACATAGAGAATCATCTGTCCTACCAACAATCCTATTGCAGATAATACTGCAATGATTAGTGGCGAGAAACCTGTCATGAGTAGCTGAACTGTTATCGCTGAAATTGTAAATTGCTGTGCCAATGTTGGCAACATATCATATCCAAATTGTACTGCCAATGCAAATCGAATAAAATTATCATCAGGAATTATGAGGTCTAGCTCTACGTTTGTGATCTCTTGAATGAATTGAAATGAAAAGGGTTCGTAATCATAAACAACGTTTAAAATAATTGCAAGAGCAATTCCCACAGCAAGAACGAGAACCATTTCTTGTTTAGGTTTGGACTTCATTATTTCTTAGGTTGCCAATACAGCATAATTACAACTAAGGCAAATATCAATCCACCAATCATGTATATCGGATCATGCAACGTTTCATGGAAATCTTC
>CALFHG010000204.1 GCA_937875805.1 uncultured Nitrosopumilaceae archaeon | reverse complement strand
ATATTTTTGGAAAATTGAATATGTGAAAGTAGGACTTGTCTTTACCAGACTAGATAGAATTTTCTCAAATTCTTTCTCTTCGGGTTCGGACTTTGAGAAAAATTCAACCAATAGATTTTCTCTATTTTTACATTCATTGATAGATAATGCCACCAGAATTCCTTTTTTTGTCAAATGATAATATGGAATTCCTATTTCTTGAAGTGCTTTTGGTCCTCTTTTCAAGGGTAATCTGCCATTCTCTTCAGCAATTCCTAAGGGAAGCAAAATCTCATCTAGATCTCGAAATATTCCTGAATAGATATTCTTCCATACAATATCTGTTTTTTTTGCAATTCTTTGAGATATTCCTGTCCTTGTTCTTTCTGCAGGATTTGCATTACTTCCAAGTATGGAGATGATCGCTCTTTGTCTATTTGCTTCTCCAGTTAGATCATTGCCTTTTGTCTTGAATGTATCAAAAATCGCCAATTTAGTATCAGATTTGACTTTCATTTACTCACCTTTATCATAATATTCATTTTTTATGTTACTATTATAATATACTAAAATATAATTACTTACTTTTTTGTATGTTTTCTAGTCTTCAACGCTTAAATAATTTTTAATTTCGATAAATTTAATGAATTCTAGGAACTACAAGTATGCTCTATTACTTGTAGCCGCAGTATCTATCACAGCAATCGGTGCTATGTCTCAGGCATATGCACAAAGTGTTGATGATGGTATGGACGGATATGTAAAGGGAACCAGTGGAATTTACACTGGTAACCTTAGCGAATGTTGGTATGAAGAAGATGGCGGCATGCTACCTTGTAAAATTGATACAGGTGATACAGCATGGATGCTTACAGCAACATCATTAGTACTTTTCATGTCCCCAGGTGTCGGTTTCTTTTATGGCGGATTAGCCAGATCAAAGAACATCGTCAATGTACTTGGTATGACCTTAATTGTAATGGGTCTAATGTCAGTACAATGGGTTCTATGGGGATACTCACTAGCATTTGGTGGAATTGATTCAGATGCAAACATGTTCATGGGAAATCTCGATTATGTCGGATTTAACATGGTTTCACCATACGCACCATTAGGCGAAGCAGGTCCATGTGCAGACACATGGTCAGCAGCTTACCAGATGAATGCTATGGTTGAAGGAGATGTTTGTAGTCAAGGTTGGCCTGGTACAGTACCTCACCAACTATTTGCAATGTTCCAAGCAACATTTGCAATTATCACACCAGTTCTAATTATTGGTGGATTAATTGACAGAATCAAATTCAGCGCATTAATCATATTCGTTCTCTTATGGGGAACCTTCGTTTATGATCCAATAGCACATTGGGTCTGGGGAGGCGGATACATAGGAGGAGGGGCAATTGACCTCGATCCAGACTTATCGCCATCATATGCATTAGACTTTGCAGGTGGTACTGTAGTACACATTTCTTCAGGATTTGCTGCGTTGGCAGGAGCCTTAGTCCTTGGCAGAAGACTTGGATATGGCAAAGTGCCAATGGAACCACACAATATCCCAATGGTAGTTCTGGGAGCAGGAATACTCTGGTTTGGATGGTTTGGTTTCAACGCAGGAAGTGAAGTTATGGTAGACGGCATTACCGTCAGCGCATGGACTGTTACAAATACAGCAACTGGTATGGCTGCAATCACTTGGGTGCTCATGTCTTGGGCACATACAGGAAAACCAAGTGTTGTTGGAGCTGCGTCAGGAGCAGTAGCAGGATTGGTAGCAATCACACCAGCCTCAGGTTGGGTAGGTCCAATGGCTGCGATTATAATCGGTATTGCAGCTGGTACAATTTGTTATGCAGCAATAGCATTCAAGAGTGCACGCAAATGGGACGACGCATTAGATGTATGGGGAGTACACGGAATGGGTGGTCTTACAGGTGCAATTTTGACTGGTACATTAGCTAGTCCACACGTTTGGGATACTGGAGACGGTATCGGAGCATGGACTGGTACTGCAGAAGGAATGGAACAGCAAGCAATCAGCATCATCGGTGCTGCAATATCAGTAGGCTATGCCTTTGGTGTTACACTGATTATTCTCAAAGTAATGGATGCCGTATGGCCGGGCGGAATCAGAGTCACTCCTAAAGAAGAGGAGATTGGTCTTGATTTGGCACAGCATGGCGAAAGAGCATACGTTAACGAATAGAAAAAAACCCTTTTTTCTTCTTTTTATTTTTAATACAAATCAATTTACATTTGATCATTTTATCCAAATCATGTTAATCTCTACAACAGAACTAAATTCAATTCTAAATGATCCTAATGTTATCATAGCTGATACTCGTTCTTTCAAAGAATATTCTGAAGGACATATTCCAGGATCTGTTCATTTGGATTTGTTTGCATTTCATTGGATTGATACTACAGAAAAAGGAATTGAAAATTTCAACAATCAAACTCAAAACCTCCTTTCATTTCTTGGAGTAACACCTGAGAAAAAAGTCATTTTTTATGATTCAGTTTCTGGAATGCTTGCAGCTAGAGGTGTTTGGATGTTGATGTATTTTTCACATGAAAATGTTTCAATGCTTGATGGAGGAATAACAAAATGGAAAAAAGAAAATCTTTCACTAGAGACAAAACCAAATGGTTTCAAGCCATCTAATTTTTCAGGAAAAGTTAATCAAAATATTATCTCAGGATTTGAATACATTAGAGATAATTTAGATAATTTGAAAATTCTTGATGTTCGTTCTAGTGGGGAATATGATGGAAGCACAATTCGGGCAGCACAATCTGGCCATATTCCAAATTCTATCAATATTGATTGGAATCAAAACATCACAAAAAATGGTACTTTTAAAAATAATGATGAGTTATCTCAAATGTATGACATTTCAAAAAACACTGAAATTGTCACTTATTGTCAAGGAGCATATCGTGCTGCCAATACATTTTTGGTACTAAAAAAATTAGGATTTAAAAATATTCGAGTATATCTTGGGTCATGGGGTGAATGGGGGAATAAACTGGAACTTCCTGTGGAAAAATAAAATCTTAAACCGATTTTGATTTTTGATGCATGCCCCATTTTTGAGCAAATTCTTCTGCAGTAATTGCAATTCTAGATTTACATTTTAGGCATCGACGCATTTTAGTATGTTTAGAATATCTCCAAACGTGTGCTTCACTTATTTTATGACAATTCATACTATTGTAAATTTTACTAGTATTCCGTATAAATGATGTTAATTTTTTTTCGTATTTAGTGCAAAATCCCAATCTACGTAGATAATGAATTTAAAAAATAGTATGTATTATGACTGATTTAGAATGTGAGCATTATTGGACTCCTAATGGCTCTTATTTTTG
>CALFHG010000203.1 GCA_937875805.1 uncultured Nitrosopumilaceae archaeon | reverse complement strand
ATAAAGTTGGTTTCTTTGAAATGCAAACTTTGTATGATACATGTCAAAAATTTGAAAATATTGAATATCTTAACGAATGGTTTGTTACATCAATTATTCATGATGGAAAACGATTCATGGGTGTTACTGCAATTGAATTAGGGTCTGGTACATTTTACACAATCAAAGGAAAAGCTCTCATCATTGCAACTGGTGGTGCTGGAAGATTATACAGCTTTTCTACTTATGCTCTTTCTTCAACTCCTGATGGTTTGGATATGGGATTACGTGCTGGTATGGCACTCAAGGATATGGAATTTGTCCAATTTCATCCAACTGGAATTTTACCTTCTGGTATTCTAATTACTGAAGGTGCAAGAGGCGAAGGTGGGTATCTCCTTAACAACAAGGGTGAACGATTTATGAAAACATATGCATCTGGTAAAATGGAATTAGCTCCACGTGATATTGTATCAAGATCAATGATGACTGAAATGCAAGAAGGTAGAGGATTTGAACATGAAACTGGTGTAGGTTGTATGAAACTTGATTTACGACATCTTGGAGATGAAAAAATTAAAGAGAAATTAGGTGGAATTAGAGAAATATCTATTAAATTTTCAGGTCAAGATCCTGCCAAGGATTTGCTTGACGTTAGACCTGTATGCCATTACATGATGGGTGGCCTTCATACTGATATTGATGGTGCAACTGAAATTCAAGGAGTTTGGGCTGCTGGAGAGGCAGCATGTAACAGTGTTCATGGCTCCAATCGTTTAGGTGCAAATTCAACTTCTGAATGTCTTGTTTGGGGTAAAATTACAGGTGAATTGGCAATTGACTATATTCAAAATAATTCATTTTCAAATCCATGGCCTCATCATCTTGTATCTGCTGAAGAAAAGAGAATCTATGATGGAATCTTTAGAGGAAATGGCGATGTTAATCCATATGAAATTAGACAACAACTCACTGACACAATGAATGAAAAAGCATATGTTTACAAAAATGAAACCAATTTGATTGAAGGTCTTAAAACAATTCGAGATTTAAAGAAACAAACTTGGAAACATGTTGATGATAAAGCAAAAGAGTACAACACCAATTTTGCAAATGTGATGGAACTTGATTCTATGTTTAGGGTGGCAGAGATTGTTTTACTTGGTGCAATTAACAGAAAAGAATCTCGTGGAGCTCATGCAAGAACTGATTATCCAAAACGTGACGATGCTAACTTTTTACATCATACTCTTGCTTACTATGATCCAAATGAACCAATAATGAAAACACATCCAGTCACAATTACTAAATATCAACCAGTGGAGAGGAAATACTAGATGCCACAAGACGAACGCAAAGAAGGTATTGGCGGAATGATTAATCCT
>CALFHG010000202.1 GCA_937875805.1 uncultured Nitrosopumilaceae archaeon | reverse complement strand
AATGGAGGAAGAGCAGGTCTAGCCTTGCTTGAAAATGATATTTTTGATGCAACAATTTTAGATATTTCCATGCCAGAATTTTCAGGAATTGATGTAGTAGATGCATTAAATGAAAGTGGAAGAATTAAAGAACAAAAAATTGTAATTTTAACTGCATCTTCAGTTTCAAATGTGAAACTAGATAAACTAAAAGACAAAGGATGTAGAGAAGTACTCAAAAAACCACTACAATTAGATTCTATGGTTTCAACTCTAAAGGCAGTAAGTAAATCATAACAAGTTTCTGTTACTAATCATGGTGTTAACTAAAAGACAAGAAATCGTTGATCTAATCAGTCATGAACTAAAAACTCCAACAGTTCCAATACTCGGATATTGTGAAATGTTACTCAATCCAAAATTCGGTATAATAAATTCTGATCAAGAAGATGCGATAAAAGAAATAATGAAAAACATTAATGAGTTACAAAAATTCCTAAATGAAATTATTTTAAAACAAAAAGAGGTCACTGATCAAGACGATACACTACAAATCCTTCCAAAAGAACTCAAAACTCCACTTGTTCCAATTTTAGGATATTGTGAAATGTTATCAAAGAAAAGATTAGGAGATTTAGATGGTGACCAATTAGAAGCAGTTAAAGAAATTCAAGTAAATGCAATAAGACTCAATCATTTGATTAATGATTTTTGGAATGCTCAACAAATTGAACTTGGAAAAATGAAGTATCTTTATGAAGATGTAAATGTTACAAAGTTTATTGAACAAATAACAGAAGAATTTTCTAAATGGATGGTTAAAAAAAGTATCATATCCACACAAAATATTGAATCAAATTTAACAATTAAAATAGATAAATCAAAATTAAGAGAAATTTTTGAAAATTTAATTGAAAACGCCATAGTGTTTGTGCCTGATAAAGATGGAATCATAGAAATCATTGCAGAATCCCAAGAAAACTTTGTCAAATTCTCAGTAAAAGACAATGGTAGTGGAATACATTCAGATAAAATTTCAACGTTATTTAAAAAATTTCACCAGTTAGATACATCACACAGAAGAACTCATGGGGGAGGAGGATTAGGATTAACAATTTCTAAAGGATACATTGATGCAATGGGTGGAAAAATAGAAGTACAAAGTGAGTTAGGGAAAGGAACAACATTTAGTTTTACAATATTAAAACAGGATGAAACATAATGGTAACAGAAAAAATCATAATAAAACCATGTATAGTATTTTGGAGATCAATAACATAAATGGTTAATCAAGGAATTATAGTTGCTCCCGCAATTATCATAGTTGTTTTTTTAATCGTAGTGTTTTCATTACCAGAAGAAAAATCAAATGGTACTGAATTAATTACAATTGTAGCAAATTTACCAATAACGGGCCCAGCTAGTGGTATAGGGATAGAAAATAGGGATGGATTGCAAATGGCAGTAGATGAATTGAACATGTCTGGTGGAATTAATGGTAATCAAATTGAACTT
>CALFHG010000201.1 GCA_937875805.1 uncultured Nitrosopumilaceae archaeon | reverse complement strand
TTTTTGATTTATGTTCTATCAATAACTATTGAAAAACAAATATTTTCAGGATTAGAAATCATTGTTGGCATCATGTTGGTATATTTGGGAATTACAACTGTAACTAACAAAAAAATAAGGTTCAAACACAAACATCCACATAAACATACGGATGGTTCTATTCACTTTGAAGAACATAATCATGATTCTAAACATGTTCATACACACAAACCATATCTAATTGGATTGGTTCATGGACTGGCAGGGAGTGGTAGTTTGGTTGTGTTAACTGCATTTAGTATGTATGATGGAATAGATGTTTTAGGATTTATTGTAATATTTGGAATAGGCTCAATTATTGGAATGTCTCTAATTGGTGGAATAATTGGGATTCCATTTGCTTTGGGAGCAAAGTTTTCAAAATTACAAAAGATATTTCGTTTGAGTATAGGTGTTTTTAGTATTTTAATTGGAATTAATGTAATTTACCAAACAAATATTTTTACAACTTATTTTTAAAAAAATATCCAAATCAAAAAATTATCGATGATTCATTTTATCTGAAGCATATGTTGGAAACAATGATGGAATCCAAGCATGAACAAACAATGCTATTGCCATAGACATTGCTCTCCACCAATGAGATTTGTAAGTGGTATTGTTTTCTTTGAGATGTTTTGTCATGTCAATCTTTTGCTTTAAAGTATCACTAATTGTCACATCTTGTTTTGTATGCTGATTTGTGTTCATAATCAAATATTTCAAAAATTGTATTTAACTAACATGTATCATTTGCAATCATTTGCAATCAATTTACAAAAGAGATAGTTATGGATTCATCAGATTCTATTGTGCTACATTCACGATTTAACGTAGATGTTACTACTGCAGTTAGAAATGAGCCAAGGTATACTGATCCTTTTTTCCCAAAGTTATGACGTACGCTCAGTGATACCTTGTTTTCTGATTGTTCAAGATCACATTGCCCATACCCACAATGCTCACAATAAATTTTCATAAATGTAGATACGTTTTCAGATGTAATTTCTTTCCATTTGAATAAAATAAACTCTTTAGGTTCGTTTGAACCTGCATCAAGAGCTAAAAGTTTGAGTTCTGCAACATCTGTTTTATCTAAAAACATTTTGAACACTTTTTTGCTCATCATCATCACTCCAAATTTTTCCATGTAGACATCCAAATCCAAATAATTTCCAAAAATTTGATTGGCTAAAGTATTAAGACTAATTTTTCTTTCTTTTGCAATTTTTCTAAGGTGTTCATCAAAATCTTCATCTATTCTAAATGTAATTGTACTGGTATTTTTTTTACTCATAT
>CALFHG010000200.1 GCA_937875805.1 uncultured Nitrosopumilaceae archaeon | reverse complement strand
CTCTCTTTTCCCATCCAAAATATCACAAAAAATACATCCCATAAAGTACAGCGATTTATGATTTTATTTATTGTTTTTATTTAATTTAAAACAAAACATCACATGATTTAGGCATGTATTGATTGACTGTAAAAAATAAATTTTAAATTTTTAGATTTCTTCTTTTCCACAATGCATGCATCTTTTTGAGGATAGTATCTCAAACCACACAAAATCATGAATAAATCCCTCTTTGCAATTCACATCAACATTAGTATTGATACCATTACAAAGAGTCTAGTCAAAAATAGTGTCGATCAACATTAACTCTATTCAAGAAATTTTCTAAAAATCAAAATCATCCTAATTGCACAATATCTTCAATTTGAATGATTTAGTGACGAATGGTTAATTAGGGTAAATTTTAGAGTTGAATTATCTTATGGGCCGAAAAGAAAGACGAGATCGTGAATTAAAGCGCGATAGCTATGCTACAAAACATTCTGCAGAAAAGAAAAAACACACTCTAATCGCAATAGGGGTGATATCATTAATTGCAGTAATCGTCGGATATTCAGGCTATCTATTCCTTAACATGACTGAAACTGCACCTGGTGGTCCAGAAAATGCAGGGGCATTAGGAAGTGAGCACTCACATGCAGCACTTTTGGTAAAGATTTTTGGAGATACGTTTGAATTTTCAGGTCCAGCATTTCAAATAAAATCAAGTTGGATTCATTTTGAAGGAAGAGATGGAACGACAATTCACAAGCATGCAACTGGAGTTGATTTAGGATATCTCTTTGATACACTCGCAATCGGTCTTGATGATCAATGTTACATATTCCCAGACGGAAAACAATTCTGTTCTAATGACGATTATAAATTAAAATTCTTCATTAATGGAGAACAGGTTCCAAACATTAGCGATTATGAAATCATAGAAGATGATAAAATATTGATTTTGTATGGTGCTGAAACTCCTGAGGAAATAGAAGCATATTTGCTACAATTAGATAATCAAGAATTAATCAAATAGAATTTCTAGGATTTATCTTGAGTAGTAAATGATGATGCAGATTTATCAAACATCATATAATATCCACACATTGAACATCTTAGAACAGTCAATTCTGTTGTGAGAAATTCTTTATTCTCAAAACGTCCACTTAGTTTGACATTATCACTTGCAATCTCTGCTTTGTTACTCTTACAAACTGGACATTCTAGTGCTTTTTGTTCCATAAAATTGTTCAAAATATTTACAATTTAAACTCAATGAAATTTTCAATTTGAACATACCAATAATATCTTCATAATGCCATCTTTTTAAAAATTCTATATTGTGATTTTTTACAAAAAATTACCTATTATTGACTTACCATTCTATTCGTAATGTTTTACCCTTTACGAGATCCACCATCTCCCATTTTACCATTTCAATATTGCCTTCTTTTTCTATTGTTGGAACTATGGGTG
>CALFHG010000199.1 GCA_937875805.1 uncultured Nitrosopumilaceae archaeon | reverse complement strand
ACCAAGATCAAAGGTAAAAGCTAAACCAAGATCAAAGGTAAAAGCTAAACCAAGAAGAAATAAATGATTACACTAACCAATCATAAAAAAATAAATTCCAAAATTTAGTAAGACAGTATAAAACATAATATCAAACTTGAAAATTACAACTTTGCTAATATGTACAGTAATCAACTATAGAATGTGGGATTTACTAAAATTTGTCCAATATGTAAACAGACCTATTTGTCACTTGTTACATACATGTCCCATATCAAAAACAACCACAGTAAAGAATCTCCAGAATTATTTGTAAAAGAAAGTGGCGAATTAAAATGGACATTTAGAAGTGATGACTAATGGTAATGATGTCTGAAAATAAATTTTTAAATCAATCAAAATCATTTCAAAGTGGATTGTTACCAAGAATTGATTCAATAAAGCAAATTAGGCAAAAAATGGGGATTACTCAAAAAAAACTTGGCACCATGACAGGGGTTAGTACCTCAATGATCAATCAAATTGAATCAGGCAGAAGTCAACCAAGTTATAATACAGCTAAAAAAATCTTTGAAAGTCTTGGAAAACTAGAAGGGGAGTCATCTTCTCACACAGCAGGGGATTTCTGTAGTAAGGATATTGCAAAGCTAAAACCAACAAATACACTTCATGATGCAATTAAAAAAATGCATGAATTATCAATTAGTCAAATCCCTGTTTTTAATAATTCAGAAGTGGTAGGATTAATTTCAGAAGAGGGAATTGTAAAACATCTAGCTGATTCAGGTCAAACAGATTTGAAAAAAGCAACACTTGCAGACACTATGGATTCAGTTCCACCAATAGTAGATTATGACACCCCTGCAAATGTTTTAGTTCCTTTGATAAGATATTCCAAATGCATCCTAGTGTCTAAAAAATCAAAAATTATGGGAATCATAACAGCTTCTGATACTTTGAAAATGATGGGATGAGTAGATCACACCAGAATCATAGTAACAATTAACCAACTAATTGCCAAAAATCATGTTATAATCAAAATATATGAAAACTCCAATACGCTTATCTTTAAAATTTTTGTAGAGACATCATGACAAGTTTTGATGATGGTAAGAAATCAGCCATGGTATTTCTTAGTGACTTGAAAGATGATAAAATGATTTGTTGGAATCGAGTATCATTAGAGGAAGAGGAATTTTATGCTAATTTTCTTGATTTTCAAAAAGACTTTGAATCAGTTTTTACAAAAATAGAGTTAGAGAGTAAAAGTACAACAGATAAAGAAAAATTAAGACAAAATACAGTTTTTATGATTTATGTAAGATACAATTATGTCATATCTCATCTTGAAATTATTAACAAACTTTTAAAATTAATGATATGTAAAAAACCTAAACTAGAATACAAAAAACAAACTACATTGCCTCAACTGATTAGTATGATTTGTGATAGTCTTGGGCATAGTGAAAATTGGAGTGAAAGGACTAAAGAAACATTCCACCCTAAATTTAAAAATGCAATATCACATCATGCTTTTCTAATAACCGAAGACGGAATAACAATTTATCCAGATGATATTAAAAAGAAAGAAACATACGATATTTTTGCATTGCAAGAACTTAATGCACATGTGCAAGGATTATTTTCAGGATTTGTAGAATTTGCAAATGATGAAAAAACAGAACATGGCATGTAGATCCTAAACATCAACAAGATAAGTCAAATATTATTTAATAATCACAGTTCTGATTTTGGACATAAAATTAAGGGGATTAGGGAAAGAGGTATTAAAATAAAAAAGATATTTGAAAAGAATCAAGTTTAAAATTAATTAAACGAAACTAACTTACATCTACTTTTTGTTCTTTGGTAAACATTCTTTACAATATACTGGTCTGCCCTCTTTTGGTTCAAAAGGAACTTCGGAAGCTTTTCCGCAGTCTGAGCAAGTACATGGGTACATTTTTCTGTCTTCTGACATAATTCACATGAGTTTTGGCTCTATAATAACAAGCGTATTCAATTAGATCGGTACTGTTTAGTTAGATTCTTTTTTAGGATGAGAGCAAAGTTCGGCCAATACACCATGTAATGATTTTGGATGAATGAAAGTAACTTTAGTTCCAGCAGAACCAGGTCTAATTTTTCCTAAAAATTGTATTCCGCAACCCTCCATTCGTTCAACTTCACCTTCAATATTGTCAGTATCTAATGCCATGTGATGTAATCCTTGTCCTTTTTTATCAAGGAATTTTTTAATTGGACTTTCATCATTTGTTGGCTGCATTAATTCTATACGAGCA
>CALFHG010000198.1 GCA_937875805.1 uncultured Nitrosopumilaceae archaeon | reverse complement strand
CCAATGCATCTAATCTATCCGCATCCTGAAGAATTTTTCCTTCAAGAGTTCTAGGGGTTTTATTTTGAGAAAAACTATGATCACGTATTGCATCTGAAATTATACTAATTTCCTCTTTTGCAAAATTATATTTTTTTAAAATTTGTTCTGACTTTTTTGCACTTTGAATGGATGATAGTTTGGAACGCTTGTCAGATTTTGGATAAGATATTATATCATGTAATAATGCAGCACTGAGAACTAATTTCTCATTTGCCTTTTCCAAAATACATATTTTTTGAGCATTTTTGTATACCCTCATTACATGTTCAAAATCATGTGCAGAGTCATTATCCATTATTTCTTTAACTTCATTTTTAATTGAATCGAGAACTTTCATTTAAAATCTCCATATTTTTGGCTTGACAAATTTTATTTTTCGCTGTGTTATTAAAAGAGTCCAATTAATAGATGCAAAAATAATAATCAAGCCAATGCCAGCACCATCAATTAATAAAATTCCAGTTAGACGATCCTCAAACATTTCTAAGAAAGGAGTCAAAACAGCATTACCAAAATAGATCATTATTATGTATGAAATAGTCCTACCAAACCAAAATCCAACATAAATTCCCATACTCTTTGCACGCATTAATCCATAAGCGATAAACAACATGTTACTTGGAAGTGGAGTTGCACCAAACAGAAATGATGCAATAAGATAACCATATTTTTTCTGATTCAGATAATTTCCAATTACATCAAGATTGGTTTTTTGTTCTTCTGCAACAAATCTTCTAAAAATCACACTAATTCGTTTAAGAATAAATCTACCAAGGGTAGCTCCTGTAGCCCCAACCATGGCAAGGATTACAACATTCAGAGTTGGATCAAGGAGATAAAATGATGTTAGAATAATCCAGCTTGGAGGCATCAAAATTGGAGATGCATTTACTGCAATTAGTGCAAGAAAAATTCCAAAATATGAAAATTCTCCAAAAATTTCAAAAATATCCAACATCTTGCAAAAATTGTAGTAGTTTTTTTGTTTCTAAACCCTTGGATTTACATTTAGTCATGAAATAATTTCATTCTGATCTAAAAAATTATAAAAATTACATGTTTTTTAGAACATTGATCAGGTATTGTAATAAATTGGATCAATCATGCAATATCTTTATAAGTTATTTATGCCTAATTGTTGTATGTCTAAGATGATTTGGAAGTGTTTTAGATGCAATTTGTCCTTCAAGGACGATCAAATTGCTGAAATGCACAAGGAAATTGCAAAACATTCAGTTATCAAAGTAAAGACAATTGTTGCATAATTTTAGAATTTTTTAGAAAATAGAACAATTTTAATTAAAATTTAGTGCAGAGGGTGGGATTCGAACCCACGAACTCCTAAGAGAAGGGATTTCCTATTTTGAGGATCTTGAGTCCCTCTCGGTTGACCGGGCTTCGATACCTCTGCAACGAAATTGTGTAATCACTAATATTTCTCGATTACTATTTGGGTGAATTAAAAATTTGATCGGCAATTTGATTAATTTTTTAACAAAGCTTATAATCGTGCGCCATGGATTCAAAATTATGTCAGAAAATATACCAATTTCCGATGCAAAAAAAATGCGAAGCGGGATAAATATTGACGCTGAAGTCGTAAGCAAAGGCGAACCAAGAACTGTAAATCTCAAAACTGGAGGAACAGTGGATGTTTGTGATGCAGTAATAGCTAACGAAGATAAATCTGAAGAAAACCAAATGAAACTCACTTTGTGGGGTGACGATATCAAAGCAGTAAATGTTGGAGATAAAGTTGTCATTACAAATGGGTATACCAATGAGTTCAAAGGTGATGTATCACTAACCAAAGGTAAATTTGGCAAGATGGATATTAATCCATAATAGATTAGTTACGTTACAAAATTTATTTTATTTTCTATACACACTAGTTCCAACTATAATTAAAAACTAAAGAATTCATGGAAACGTAGATTCTAAGTAATGTTTAAAATATTTTGAATTACTTCGATGACTTTTTTTGAATTATTAGATGAATCTTCTTGGATTTGGAGTGTTTTTGTTTTGTAATAGGTGATTGGAAATTTAGAATCTGCTGAAATTATATCAAAAGTTTCAATCACAGATCGATTATCACTCAGACAAGGAATCGTTTTAAATGATTTTTTCAATCCTCTTTTAATTTTTCCATAATCCTTCACAGTTACATTATTGAAACTAGTCAATTTCTTTTTTAATCTCATTTAACACTATAAACGGACGTATTACCACACCACCCAAGAGAATTCTATTTTTATTCATCATGGATAAACGCATCAAAGATTGTCAAAAATATGTAAATTAATTATAAAAAAATTCCAATCAACCCAACAATTGTAATTCAAGGTTTATCATTTTAAAAATAATATACTTTTTGTTGTAGAAAATAATTAGTAAATATTATGATGGTTAACGTCTAGATTTCTTTTTAGTTGCAGTCTTTTTCTTTGCTGGTTTCTTTTTAGTTGCAGTCTTT
>CALFHG010000197.1 GCA_937875805.1 uncultured Nitrosopumilaceae archaeon | reverse complement strand
CATAATCATCATCAGCAGTAGTTGTAGTTGATGCTACACCAGAAACTTTCTTCAAGTACGCTTCAAATGCTTCTTCTTGGGTTTGACCTAATCCAACGAAATATTCTCCGTTAAATGCAGCACCTACTGCTGCAATAGTTCCCAGTTGTGCAACTACACCACCAGCACCTGCAGTGTATACAGGAATAAAGTAAACATCGTGATCACCTACACGATACAAAATATTATCACCAATTCTTGGATTTCTCAATAGAGTCTTTAGTTGAGCAAATTCTGGATCTCTATCAAGGGCTTCTCTCACAGCTGTAGGACCAATTAGTTTAGTATCAGAATCTAATGGAACTTCATAGAATTGCATGTCACCTAGTCTATCAAGATCATTTTCTACTATCATGTATCCTGCAAGATTTCTACCTTGAGAACCTCTTAATTCCAATGAAAGTAATCCCAAGAATTCTGTTTGTTCAAATCCAGGAGGTTTTGCCTCTACATAGTACGTATCAAGACCGCCTGGAATTTCATAGAATTCATTTGCCTGAATAAATGTCTCAACATTAGTTACATGGTAAATATTGTACATCTCTGTTTTCCAATTGAATAATTCAACAGGGTATCGAATTTGTTCTTCTAACCATGCTGGCATTGGTTTGAATTGTTCTTTATATTGACCAGCAAACATGTCAGTAAAGAAATCATCTCCAGTTTTTAATAATTGAATATCACCATTGTAAGTATCAACAAGTGCATATCCTACTAAACGCAAGTATGGATTTCCAACAGACCATGGAACATCTCCAGTATCAAATCCAACGATTAATGGAATTAACCAATAGGAATTTTCTCCATCAGTTACAGGGAGTGAATCTAATTCTTTTCCAAATAAATCATAGAGGAAATAAGGATACAAAGTTTCCATTCTGTCATGAACGTCTTTGTATCTCATAATGTGTACTGATTCACCTGGAAATGAAAGCAAAAAGTTTGGCTCAAATATCCAACTCAATGGTGGTGAAACATCTAATCCACCTAAACCAGAATAAGATACGCCCCCAAGTTCGGCACTGTTTTGATCATCTCTTGAATTAGGATATGCAGACCAAGTTTGCTCAAATAATCCTCCTTCACCGTAGTAGATTTCTCTTTGTTTGAAGAACTCTCCACTATCGACAATTTGTCCATCAGTTGCCTCTAAGGTAAGGAATCCATTTGGAACGTGAGTATAAACAAGATGTTCGTTATACCATTTATTGTCAAGGCTAACAGAAGTAGGTAAAATTGGCTTCATTGAAGCAGTCCAGTATAATGTATTGTTAAAACGAAGAATATCATTATCTTCAAAGTTCACATATGGAATCAAGCCTATCTCAGGCTTTAATTTAGCAAATGCTGCTTCCCAATCCCAAATTCGAATAACATCAAGAACGTCACTGTTTTGTTTTACATAATTTTTAATATTATTTGCAGAAACAGATGTTAATTGGACATCATGTATATTTTCTTGAACATCATTTAGTTCCCCAAGATATCGATTAACTCCAATTTGTTGGGCTGTATATGGTCCTAAAAATTCAATCTTTTTTGAATCAGCAATGCTGTTATTCACTGAAACAACACCAGCTACTATAATTGCAATTACAATAATTGTTAAAAATCTAATGTATACATCTCGCTTAAACATATGAGTTAGTACACGTGCTCTAATTCTATCAACTATTGAAAAAGCAATTAATGCAAAACCTATGACAAGAGTCCCTCCAATTACATATCTTGTATTGTAATCGATTTGATCTGTAAAGAATAGATTAATTCCGGCCCAAATTATACCAATACCAATTATACCTTCAATAGTTGAAACATAATTTAGATATCTTGGTTTGCCTTCATTGGAATCTTGTAGATAAGATGTGATTACATTAATTATTCTATGAATTCCAACATACAAAACTAGTCGAAGTCCTATTGCTCCAAGTAATGGAGGAATCAATATTACCAAAGCAGGAATCATTGGAACAACATTTTCTGCTGCATAGTTTGGATTATTATCAGGAGTTACAAAAGGTAAAGTAAACAATGATGGAATATTCTCTAGTCCCAAAGTATTTCCATCAATAAAAGACATTGCTGCAAATCCAAACATAATATTTACAAAGAATGCTCCGAAAAGTAAGATCTTTGTAATTTGCCAGATTACAAATTGTACTGATGATAATTTGTAATCTCTAAAACTTTTTAGTGCAGTTGAAATTGGTTGTTGTCCTCCACTTCCTAAAAATCCAATTCCAGTACTAATTGCATACCAGAAAATTGAAGAACGTCCTGCAATGTTAACTCGAATAAGGGCAATTGCAGATAAAATTATTGCAGAAACAAGTGTGTAATAGAGAGGTTTAGTAAATTGATCGCCAAATTCTGTGAAATTCATTGATAAGATAACTGCCTGATTTCCCACCATAGTGAAAATTATAATTCCAATAATTGCAACAATGCCTAATCTGATGTATTTCCCAGTATCAGGAGGAGGAGTTTGCTTATCAGTAGAGGCGCTATACAAGACTAAATTTTCTTAAGATTTGGTGAATTAATGTCTTACCAGCAAAATCAAGCTATTCTAGCTAGTTTTTTACAAATCATGTATACTGCTGCAAATGTTGGAACTGTAACTTTTTCATTTAGATATGGACCAAATTTTTTATTTTTTAATTTA
The DNA here is from genome assembly GCA_937875805.1 of uncultured Nitrosopumilaceae archaeon. GTDB lineage: Archaea > Thermoproteota > Nitrososphaeria > Nitrososphaerales > Nitrosopumilaceae > Nitrosopumilus. The sequence continues at coordinate 5,443 of CALFHG010000197.1, read as the reverse complement.
AATTCAATAGGAGAATTTGCAATAACTTCTACTGTATCATCACTAAGAAAAGATGCTTCTACATATGGATCAAAATTTGTTAGATTATCACAGTGAATTTTTGTAAGGCCACTTTTGCTATTAATTGAACCAGGCAATCTAAAGATTCTATGAATATCCATAGTTACATTTGGATCAATTTTTACACCAATATTTTCTGATACATCATCTAGAGTTTTTTGGAAAGATGAATAACCATTTGCAAGTAATTCTGTAATTATTTTTGAGCGTTTTGATTTTGAACCAAAAACATGTTTAGAGAATCTACCTCTCCATCCATTTTCATTAAAATCTGGAAAAGATGCACGATTTTGTTTGAATTTCTTCATCCCAAATGTTTCAGGAATGGCTCCACGTAGAGAAATATAATCAGTTAATTCTGATCTCTCTCTAGAGCCGATTTCTTGAAATTGTGAATTATACACATAAACATGAAATCCTTCATTACCAGAAAAATAAACTTGAATATTTTCTTTAGTTATTGCAAGATCATTAATTAAAACTTCAGATAACTTTTCAACCTCAATTTTAGATGCATCAATACAATTTTTACATGGTAAAGATTTTTTTTCTATTTTTGTAGAATTACATTTTGAGCATTGTGTAAGATTTTTTGATACATCATTACAATCATTGCAAATTGATACTGTGTGACTTTCTCTACATGGTAAATTTAGATCTTTTGCATCAATATCAAAGATTAGATCTGCCTCTTTCCAATCTTTCTCATTCATTGGTAAATTAGGAAATGTATAGTATGCATTAGAACAATAAACATCAGATGGAATATTTTGCATTAGTAGTAGATGTAATTCCTTATCGTCTTTGAGTGAAATATGACGAGTCATTCCCGAATTAAATTTCTGATAACCAAATTCTCTTTCAGATGTTCTTTCTGGTACTGTAATTAGATCAAAATGATTAAAGTAATATTTTTTGAATGAATCCTCTAAGAATAGTGTATCTGCTTCTTGCATTATTTTTTCTTCCTTCCAAACTGTAAGGGATTAATAATATTATCACACTCAGATGTTGCAAAACATAGACTTTGAGTTTTTAGTTTCTCACAAGAAGGACAAGAATACTGAGTTCCACTTCCAGAAGTTCCTGCCAAGTGATTCAATTGGTATAGTGTAACACGTGGATTGTAGTCAGGTGCATTTTTGAACAATGGTGCAACTTGTTGTACAGTTTGTCCTTTTGATAAAAGAAAAGTTGCAAGCATAAATCGTCCTGAATGGGGAAGATTTTCACCTTTTTCTAATATGTCAATTGCATGTTTTATGCAAGGTGGATATTCTCCAGTACTTACAGTGTATGTTACAAACTTTTTTGATAATAAAACCAGTTTGTTGACAGAATCTTCAAATCCAGGAATCATTGTAGGTGTTTTTGCATTAATAATTTTTGAATTGATGTATGTTCCCAATTCTTTTCTTATCAATCTGACTGTTTCATGCGGTGAAAGAAAAACTTGGCCATTTTCTACATGTCGATTTATTAATTTCCATTCTCTTTCATGAAAATTAATAGAATGTTTTAGATAATCAGAAACAGGAATTATAAAATAGTCATCAGATTTTTCTACTTGAACTGAAAAAAGATCATCAATTACTCTAATTGCAAGTTGATTTTTTGATTCATCTGAAATATTTGCAAGATCTTTTTCTAAATATTTTTCTGCACGTCTTGCCTCAGCTAAAGAAAATCTCTTGATTAGAGTATGCATTCCACTTAGTTTCAATAAAACTATAGCCAATAGAAAAGAAAAAACTTCCCTTGGAAGAGCAGCCTCTTTTGAGACATGATCTCCATCCAGATCAGATTTGTAGATTTTTCCATCTGCTGCTGTTAGAATTCGTTCGTATGCCTTGCTGATTAACGACTTTAAATCAGGATCTGTCCCAAATTGCTCAAGTGAAAATCCCTGATCTTTTAGATATTGGCCTGCATCTGCTAGGAATGGATATTTTGCAATTTCATCTTGTCCTAGTGCAAGCATGAAAGTAATTTACTGGGTTTACTTAAAAATCTGATTTTTTGAATTTTGACGCTGGTTTAAATTATGTTTTGAGAAAAATGTATCATATGCAAATTGGATGTCATGTCTCAATATCAGGATCAATTGACAAATCAGTAGATAATGCAGTTGAGAGAGAATGCTCTGCATTTCAAATATTCACAAGAAATCCAAGAGGTTGGCACGCAAAAGAACTTACCAAAGAAAATATTGATAATTTCAAATCAAAACTAAAAGCAAGTAAGATTGATAGATTTGCAACATGTGCACATATGCCATATTTGCCAAATCTTGCATCACCTAAAGATGATGGATTTGAGAAATCTGTTAAAACTTTGATTGATGAAACTGAAAGATGCTCACAGTTAGGAATTCCATATCTAGTAACACATCTTGGAAGTCATTTAGGTACTGGAGATGAAGCTGGAATTAAACGACTAGTAGAAGGATTGAGTAAAGCTGGAAAGGCAAAAAATGATGTGATGATTCTTTTGGAAAATACTGCAGGACAAAAAAATTCTGTTGGTTCTAACTTTGAACAATTAGGGGAAATTTTCAAACAACTAAAACCTACAAAAAAATTTGGTGTTTGTATAGATACTTGTCATGCATTTGTTTCAGGTTATGATTTAAAAACTGAAGAAAATGTAAAAAAGACTTTTTCTGAATTTGATAAACATGTTGGAATAGATAATTTAAAAATTCTTCATCTTAATGATGCTAAAGGAGAAATTGGTTGTAATCTTGATAGACATTATCATTTGGGATTAGGTGGAATTGGAGAAGAGGGTATTTCATCTGTTGTAAAATTTGCTAATAAGAAAAAAATTCCTATAATTTTAGAGACTCCAATTGATGATGACCGAGATGACTTTGAAAATGTACGAGTTGCAAAGGGATTTGCGTAGAAATTTATTTCATGGATGAGTGAATGATATAATGGATTATGAAGCAGTAATGAAACTAGCACTTGAGCGTGGATTTTACTTTCCTAGCTGTGAAGTTTATGCAGATGCACAGGCTGGATTTTGGGAGTATGGACCATCTGGCGTTAGTTTAAAAAATAAATTTCTTGAACTGTGGAGAAGAGAACTAATCAGAAGAGACGGAATGCTTGAAATTGATGGCTCTCAAATAATGTCAAAATCAGTTTTTGAAGCATCTGGACATTTAGGAAATTTTGCAGATCCAATAATCAAATGTACAAAATGTAATGCTACGTTTAGAGCAGATAGAACTATTGCAGAACTTACACAGATTGAAATTCCTGAAAGTGCAGATTTGGAAGAATTTGATAATGCAATTTTACAAAATAATATCAAGTGTCCTAAATGTAAGGGAGATTTTGATAAGACAAAAAATTTCAACATGATGTTCAAAGTTGGTATTGGTCCTGAAGAAGAAGAAGCATATCTACGACCTGAGACATGCCAATCAATCTTTGTAGATTTTCCTAGACTATACAAAACAATGAGAGGTAAACTTCCTTTAGGAATTGCACAAGTAGGTAAAAGTTTTAGAAATGAAATAGCCCCAAGACAAAGTCTGCTTCGATTAAGGGAATTTTATCAGGCAGAAATTGAAGTATTTTGCAATCCAAACAAATTATCAGAGATGGAAAAGTTCTCAGAAATACAAGATGTAGTTCTTAGAATTCAGACAGATGGAGATGTTACACCCATGACATGTAAAGAAGCAGTAGAATCAGGTGTTGTCCCTAACAAGCTTGTAGCATATTATTTGGGAATTTTAACTGAATTTTATGAAAAGACAGGAATTGACATTACAAAAAGTAGATTTAGAAAACTAGGAGATAAAGAAAAAGCATTCTATGCTGAAGTTGCATTTGATTTTGAGGTAGAAACTACAATTGGATGGCTAGAACTTGTTGCATGCAATTACAGATCTGACTATGATTTGACCAGTCATGCAAAAAAGAGCAAGCAAAAATTTGAGATAATGGATGGTGATGATAAAGTATTACCACACGTATTTGAGATATCAATGGGAATTGATAGGAGTTTATACACAATATTAGAGCATAGTTTGAAGAATGATAAAGAACACGAAAGAACTGTACTATCATTAAAGCCATACCTTGCACCAATACATGTAGGAATTTTATCACTAGTCAAAAAAGATGGTCTCAAAGAGAAAACTGATGAGATTTATCTTCAACTTAAAAGAAAATGTGATGCATTTTTAGATCATTCTGGTGCTATTGGAAGACGATACAGAAGACTAGATGAGATTGGTTCTCCCTTTGCCATAACTGTTGACCATCAAACTCTAAAAGATAACACGGTAACAATTAGAAAAAGAGATTCCATGGAACAAAATAGAATTAACATTTCAGAATTGGATTCTATTTTATTAGATTCAACTGCTTATCCTTGATAGTATTTTTTAAAAAATAATCATTGTGATGTAACAGTAATTGTTTCAGAATGATATCTGTATGTTATCTTTACAATTGGATCCTCTGATGCATCTGCATGTTGAATCAATCCATCTTCAGATTCCAATGATACATTCCATTGACCAATAATTGGATCAATTGAGGTAATTGTGAATCTCTCAAGTGTATTATCTGCACCACTGTACTTTATTCGAAGTATTTGATCTCCATATGGAACACTCTCTAATCCACCACGTTTTCCTATAGTACTATCAGTAACAAGACATTCATCTGAACCTCCAATGATACACTGACCATTTGGATCAGTTACAGTAAATCTAACAGTAGAATCAGCATTAGATGCATAGACTAATGCAGGATCTGCAAGGATTGTACCGTCTCTTTCTATAACTTGTAATGCAGACATATCAGTTCCTGATACAGTTACTGTCTTTGGGTGGGTGGTACAGCAACGGGATTTGACGTTAATAATGCCGCATGTATCGGAGCTATAACCGAAGCTGGATTGTTTAATACTGGTGGAGCAACTGTTGCAACAAACAACATGTTTGCAAATCAAGGTTTCACAGCAGTAAACATTGCAGCAAATGACAAGCTAACTGTAACTTGGGCAATAGACTTCACATAACCAAAACAAGCTAAAAAACATGGGTGAGGAAACCCTTTTTTCTTATTTTTAAAAAATTAAAGTTTGATTCATTATTAATAATACTGAATATGAAATAATCAAATGTATAATGAAAATTAAGATTTAATATCCATTAAAATTTGAATCTAATAAGAAATGTTGAAACAAAGAGATGAAAATAATCAAATATCAATAATAATTCCCACATACAATGAATCTGAAAATATCATTAAAATTTTACGTTCTATTGGAGAAATAATCCCAAAAAATATTACAACACAAGCAATTGTAGTAGATGATAATTCCCCAGATGGAACTGGAAAAATAGTTGAGGATT
>CALFHG010000196.1 GCA_937875805.1 uncultured Nitrosopumilaceae archaeon | reverse complement strand
AGAAGTTCTCGAATTTGATAAAAAATACACCGTATACAAAAACTTTAGAAATAACGGGTACATCGTTAACCCTGGAATTAAATTTGGATGTGACTTTGCAGTTTATGAAAAAGGTCCAGGCATTGATCACGCACCATTTTTAATTCAAGTATACACTAGAGGTGAATCAATAACATCTACAAGTATTGTTCTAGCAGGAAGACTAGCAACTTCAGTTAAAAAACAATTCATTTTAGCAATTCCAAAAGGCAAGGACAAAGTAGACTTTTTGGCGTTAGATTGGTGGAAAGCTTAGATAGATTTTATGTGGCCAGCAATTCGGTCATAAATTTCAAAAAGTTCTTTTGTAATTCCAAAAGCAATATGATTATCCCATTTACCCCTAATTCTTACTGCTAAGTCAGTAGGTTCAACATAGATTGTGGCATCTTTAACAGATTGTTTTGCTATCATCTCATTAAGATCAGTATCAGCATTTAATTTTGATGCTAAACTACCTGAACCTATCCATTCTACTTTAGTTACAGTTTTTGATGCAAAGTGACCATTTGTAGTTAGTTTAGTTTTTGCAAGGTAATTACCATAACTAGAATTAGTGATTTTTCGAACTATGAATTGAGCTTGAAATCTATCTAATGCGCCCCATGGAAGTGGATTTGGATCTTGCATGATTATCCCTTTTGAATTATTTGTATTGCGTCAATGTTTGAATTCTTAACATCAATACATCCCTTGTTAGTCACCATTCTAGGTGTTTGAGCAAAATATCTACTATAGTAATCATCTTTTTCTATTTCATCAGTTCCGATTTCTTTAGCTTTAGAATCTATACCGATCTCTTTTAACATATCAGAAAATTTTTCAGGCCATGATTGGTAGACAAATGTGTCTGACTCTGTATCATGCATTAAAAATCATGAACCGTACCCACAAATAAAGATATCAAGAATTAGTTGTATCTAGGATCAATCAAAATAAATATCACAAAAGTTTTGTCAGTTTATCTATGCTTAAATTCCAAAATAAAATCGCCCTAATTACAGGAAGTGGTACTGGAATAGGCAAAGCCATTGCTACAAAATTCATTGAAGAAGGAGCTAGTGTCATAATTCTTGGAAGAAGAAAAGAACCATTAGAAGAAGCAGCAAAAGAACTAGAAGGAAAAATACCCCAAGGCACAAATGCTTCAGTTAGAATTTTTTCAGGAGTAGATGTTGCCGATGAAACAGCAATG
>CALFHG010000195.1 GCA_937875805.1 uncultured Nitrosopumilaceae archaeon | reverse complement strand
GAAGAACTAGATGACTTTGGATTATTAGATTACAAATTATTCTTACAATGTCTTGATGATGGTATCAATTCAACAGGAGATTCATGTTTGAATGATGTTAGATTTATTGGAATATATGCTATTATAGGTACAATGGTTTTGTTAGGTGTAATGCAATCAGTTCAACAAAGCAGGGTGATTAGACTTGAATCATAAAACTAAAAAAATTAGAAATAAATTATTGTTAGTTGCAGGAATTGGAATTGTTGCTCTAATCGGATTATCTTTTATTAATAGTGAAGATCAAGGATTTGACTTTTATGATTTCAATTCTGCAAGAATAGGTGTTGACTATTCATTATTGACATTTGTAACCTCACAAGATTATACCATTGGTTCATGCCATGAGTGGACTGATTTTGGAATCAAATTAGTTGGCTCATCATCATACAATACAGTAACTCATGCAGGGAATACATATTTCCCAATGATGAATGAACTCGTTGATAGTTCTGGAAAAACTATTGAAAGAATTCAACTAGCAAGTTACATTCAATGTGATAGTATTCCATCATGGGCTTCAGTAAGAGTTTCAGGAACATCACAATCCTTTTTCCTTGATGGTGCTAATGATTATTCAGTAGGAACAGGAGCATTATCATCAATATCAAATCTTGCAATCCAAGACGGTGTTAAAAAATTATTAAAATCACAAACATTTGATGCACAACAATTTTCAGAAAAACTAACTGTTAATCCTAATGATAATAGAATTCAATTAAAAACTTGGACAAAGAATTTCCTGGATTTTACTGTTACTGTTAATGGAGTTTCTCACACAGCAATAAAAGAATACGCATCACAATTACCAAACGTTAATCTTTACTTTATGACTGAAAAACTTGAGATTGCTCCTCCTGTTGTTCAGGCAAACTGTCAAAGTTGTGGGATGGACATTACCAACGTTTCATTATCTATTGATGCAAACAAAGTACCAATTACAACAATGGACACATCAGTATCATCA